>JARXAH010000028.1 GCA_029865945.1 Bacteriovoracaceae bacterium
CATTAAGAGAGATAGTTCATTTTCAATGTTGATACGTTTTGTATTTGTCACTTACAAAGATTACATGGAAAAAAACAGGCCGAACAGGCCTTGCTATAAATATTTTCAAATAATTTTTACCCTAGGGACGTAGGTAGATACTTTTTGTTTTTTATTTTTTGTTCTTTCATTTAAATCTTATTCTCAAGTAAGTTGCACAATTAACTATAATGTCAAGCAAGGTATATCTAGTGATCGAAACGGAGCTTCACTAGCTACGGAGTTGATGAGTAAATTAACGTGTGAAGTTGATTGTAATGGCACTGTCGGATTTATCATGGCTGATCCCAAAAACTGCAACTTAGCAAAAAATATAGTTTTAAATTCCAAAACAATTATTTATATAGGAAATGAGCAAGGTAAATTAGTAAGAGCTATATACGCCGATGCAAATATTATCGATATAAGAAAAGCTAATGATTTTTTAATGATCAGTAAAGCCATTGATATTGAGGACCCAGCTGCAATTCAAGATGCGTTATTGAATTCGGTTGTAAATACTGCACAAACTAAGATTAGCGATCTTGAATGTTCAGAATACAGCAGAGAGGTTCTAGTTGTTCCAGCAGGGAGCTATGATTTAGATCAAGCTGAAACATATTGCAAAACAAGTGAAGCAACAGCTAAATGTACTTTAAGTAAGGCATCTGGTCTTTGTAGAATTAATTTTATTTGCAATAAATCTGGTAAAGTTGCTGGTTACGACAGCGAAATCACGAAAAGAGAACCCTTACCTGCAACATGTAATGCAATAATTACTGGCCCTAACTCTAATGCTACTTGTCCACCAATTGACGTTTGTATAACAGAAGCAACAACACCTTTAAATAAATATTTAAATAGATTAGATACGCGCCAGTTTGAGACGGATGAATCTAAACCCAAGTACAAAATTGAAAAAACTGGGTCGCAGGAAAAATAATCGACAGGAGATTATATGAAATTTTTAATTATTTTTATTTTCCTGACTGCCCCTATTTTGGGTTTTTCAGGTCGACCACAAACTGAAATAAAAAATACTTTAACTCTAAACAATTCACTTAGAAAAAACGTTAAACTTGAAAGGAATAGTATTAGTGCCATCATCACCGAAATGAAAAATCAAAAGAAGAATCATAAAAATAATTTATACCAATTAATATTCGTTTGTGATCAAATGAAATGTGATCTTGCAGAAATTGCTCTTCCAATCGAAGAAAAACTATAAATAACCTTGCTGATATTTTCGACGTAAGTCGATTAAAAAGGTAGTTTCAAGGGCGAGGCTATGATTTATGACTAGAATTGGCTCAACGTGATCAAACGTTTTTTTTTTCAAGCCAATACTTAAGTTTTAATTGCAACGCCCATACAACTGGGCCAAACGAAAAATGAGTGCCACCTCTAAGGCACTTTATCCTTAAATCCGTCCACTATAAAACGCAAACCAATAATCCCTACAAAAATGATACGAAATTTTTTCATCTAATCTCGAATACTTAACAAAAAAAGCAAATACGGCCATAATGAATCCTTATTAACCCAAAACTAAAATACTCTGGATATCCTATGAGAATAGAGCAAGTTCAAAATCCCAATGATGCGTGGGTTATTCATCGCGAAGAAGTCGAGACATTACAAAATGGGCCGTGTGACATTTATGTAATAATAGAGGCCATCACGGGGCAATGCCTTGGTCAGGAAGTTTCGGCGAATTTACCTTCTGCTAAAAAAATTAAGGATCTCATAAAAAAAGCCAGCTCAGAAATGAGTGCAATACCTAAGAGAATTTTAATTCTCAAAAAAGATCCACTGGCGCAAGAAGTTGAAAAGATTTGCCATCAACTAAATATCCCTTATGAAGCAGCGACACAAAAAGAAATAGATCCATTCACCAGTTTTTTTTCAAAAACATTTCAAGAATTTAAATATAAGTCACCCCCAAATTTTGATCATGAAGAAGTTGGCCAAGAAGAACTTAAGGCCTTTATCCCAGAAACCTATGGCCCATGTCCGTGCGCTTCAGGAAAGAAATTTAAATTTTGCTGCCAGAAAATATTTAAGGACATTACTTTTGCAATGTGTGAGGCCGAAGAAGGGCATCAGGAAAAATCCCTTTTCTATATGAAGCAGGCCGAAGAAAAAGTTGGTCTTACTCCAGAAGTTCTCTGCCGAATCGCCATTTGTTGGTCCTATTTTGATCGCGAAAAGTCTTCAGAATATCTAGAAAAATCTCTCAAGCAGAATCCCAATCACCCCAGAACAAATTATATTTTAGGAATCGAAGCGGTTGAGAAAAAAGATTATCAGCGTGCAGTTGAATACTATCAAACGGCCGTAAAAAATTATCCAGTTGAAGATAAGTATCATTTAAATGAGACCTACAACAATATGGGATCCGCCTATTTTTATTTACAAAATTTCAAAATGGCCAAAGAGTCATGGGAAAAATCCTTAGTGTGTCTTCCGAGCGACCATACCGTACGAAGAAACTTGTATGAGTTTATCTATGCGAATCCCATCGTTCCAAAAGAAATTCGAGAAATCAGTCCGTTCATTGAAAAATATTTGAATGGAAAATAGATCAAAATGCTCTTGTTCTAATTTCGTGCCCGATAGAGTGGAGGTGCCAAAGTCGTTATTTTTTTAATGCTCTCTTCCTGCTTGCGTTAACACATGGTAAATTAACGTGTGGAAAATAAAAGCTACAAAAATGATACGAAAATTTGTTCTAGTTGCGGTCGAGAGATAGAATACCGCAAAAAGTGGGAAAAAAATTGGCCTGAGATAAAGTACTGTAGTGATGAGTGTCGCAAAAATAAAAATAAATATGATTTTAGGGAAAATATTTTGGCGCTTCTCAACAAAAGGGGCCCTCTGAAAACGATTTGTCCCAGCGAATTACTACCATTAGAGCTTAAGAACGATAAATTGATGATGGAGCACGTGCGCCGAAGTGCAAGACTTTTGGCCTTCGAAAATAAAATTGAGATCACTCAATCAGGTAAAGTGGTGGATCCGCTCTCCTTCAAGGGACCAATTCGCTTGAAACTAAAATGAATCTAATATGAAAATAATCTACTGGCTTCGCACAGATCTGAGAATTTTAGACAATAAAACCCTAGCTGAGTGTTTAAGGAAAAACCAAGAAACTATTTTTGTTTTTCCTCAGACGAAAAGTTTGAAACTTGCCGGTAAAATCCGAAAAAAATTTGTTGAGGATAGTTTTAACTTATTTAAAACTCAATTAGAAGAAAATGGCTTCACTGTTTTAAAAACAGAGCTCTGCTTTCCAGATTATATTTCAAATCTTTGGCAGTCTCACCCATTTGATAGTCTTTATTACACTCAAGAATATGCTTGGGATGAGCGAATAGAAGAGAATCTTGTAAAAAAATTTTGCCATGAAAAAAACATTACCGTTCACCATTATGATCAAGGTACCTTGATTGCTTTAAATGATCTGCCATTTACTTTAAATGCTATGCCTTTTGTTTTTACTGATTTTAGAAAAAAAATTGAATTACAGCTAAAAATACAACCCTTAATTTCAGCGCCAGCTCCGTTTACTTCTTTTGAAAATCAAGGCACGAATAGAATTAAGCATTACCTATGGAAAACTCACGCCATTCAACATTACAAAGAAACACGAAACGGTATGATCAGATATGATGATTCGTCAAAGCTTTCTCCTTGGCTAAACGTCGGATACCTCTCTGCGCGAACAATTTATTATGAACTTAAAAAATACGAGTCAGAGGTGTGCGAGAACGAATCTACATACTGGTTATTTTTCGAACTCTTATGGCGTGATTATTTTAAATTTTTCTCTCTTAAATTTGGACAAAAAATATTTTTAACATCAGGTTTAAACCCGGGGGTATCGCCCAATCATAAGCTTCAAGAAACTTTTCTTTCTTGGTGTGAGGCAAAAACTCCAGATACCTTTATCAATGCAAACATGAATGAGCTCAATAGGACGGGATGGATGTCTAATCGTGGCAGGCAAAACGTGGCCAGTTATTTGATTCATGATTTAGGCGTGGACTGGACTTGGGGAGCTGCGTATTTTGAAGAAAAACTTTTTGACTATGATCCCGACTTAAATTGGGGAAACTGGCTCTATCTTTCAGGCCGAGGTTCAGATCCGCGGGCGCGAAAATTTAATACCATGAAACAGGCGGAGACTTATGATCCAAAAGGGGAGTACCGGCAACTTTGGAGTAGTCGAAAGGAGTGAGGGATGAAAGTTTTGTTATATAAACTGATGCGGTTTTGATTTTCCAGTGCTTCGAACTTCGCTTCGACTGTGCGTTGGCACAGTATCAACATCCCTTGCGACGTGCAGGGTATGAAAGTACCAACGTACTTTCATATCGTTGAATCAGAACCCTTCTTGAAAACCCAAACGGCATCAGTATATCTTGATTGAATCAGTTCTGAAAAAAGCTTGCCCCAAATTTTGCGAAAAGAAACAAAAATTTTGCTCAGTAATAAGGCGGAATTAAGAAAATAATTACCTCTTGATCTCGGATCTGTTTCAGTTAGACTAATATTAACAATAACGATCTTTCATATTTATGAGAAAATTATTTTTTCATTTTTTTTACGCTTCATCTCTTATCTCTTTTATTATTTTTTTCTCCTCCTCCATAATAGCTGAACCGTGCGACCTAACATTAATTCCGTTAAATCAAGATTATTTTTTCAAGCCAGGTAACAGACAAACTTTTGTGAATATATTAGAAGATTTGCTCAGCGGTTTTGATGTTATTGGGCCATGGGGAAACGATCCTAGCGCGATATTCAAGTTTCGCTTTGATAGATTTGAGGATGGAAGCATTGTTTTGCAAACGAAAACAAATTCTAGCACTAATGATAAAACCGAGTTACATGGCCATTTTAAACGAGTATACAATGGTTATAGCCTACATTCCGCAGTTGAACTGGGTGTGACTCGTAGGCTAACTGCCTAATTTTAATGATTTATTTTTTGTAAATCCCGCACCAAGGTGCTGAGTCAGCTCCTTCTTTTAGCAATTTATCAATTTTCTTTTGCAATCGCT
>JARXAH010000033.1 GCA_029865945.1 Bacteriovoracaceae bacterium
AAGAGACTTCACTCTAGTATTGGCTATGTGCCACCAGAAGAATTTGAAGAACTTTTATTAACAAAATACAAAGGGGAAGAGCCACCTCGGCCAACGTTTACACTTTAACTACATCGATTCCATTTAAACGACCGCACTCCACATACTATAAGCATTTTTCATAAACCCATCTTGATCTGAAACATAAACCCTAGTGGAAACATTCTTTCCATTGTTATAGCTACCAAATGTTACTTCTTCTTTATATGAAGGATTTAATGTGTTTTTTGATGGTTTTGGAAGTTTTGTCAGTTTCATCGTTTTCCTTGAACTCTTGTGTCCAAATCGAATCTCAACTTGATAGTTATCGATGAGACTTCCTGCCTGAACCTGAAAGGAAACTATTGAAAAATAGGGAGTGGCGGAATAGGAATCAATACTTGCGCTCCTGTTTGCTTCAAAGGCATATCCAGGTAAATAAATTTTTTCTATGTTCTCGTTTTCCTCGGAGTAAATTAAGTTTTTAAGCTTAATACAAATTTCTGCATGACTTCTAAATTCACCTGTATATTTCTCAGTACCATAATAAGTTTTAATACTTTGAGACATTGAAAGGGAGCTAAAAAAAACAAAAGAAAAAATAGTGATCAATTTGATAGCTTTCATGATGCGTCCCCTGTTGTTAGTTAAAGAGATTATTGAAGCAAAATTGCTTGTGTGCATGATGTCTAAAACATGAAAAATTTCTTATCAATTCTAAAATTATCAATTAACAACATTATCATCATTGTCATTTGTTTTTCAGAAAACAGAAATTTTACGGGGCATTCGGGGGCATTCGTGCCAGCACCCCTCTGTTATTAGAGCTGCGTCAATATGGAATCACTCGCCACATAATTGTATAGAGAAAAAATAATCTGAAAAAAAAAGGAAAGTGAAACAGCACGATTTTATTTAAAAAAGCGGATTAAAAATATTTATAAAAATTATGAGAGCAGTCATCTTATTTTGCGGTTTTTTTATATTTAAATTAAGATCGGATGATCATTTTAGTTTTAACACCTTCCTCATAATGCTGGGTTGGTAGCACATTTTTTCAGTATTTTATTCTCTTTGAAATCGATGACACCCATCACTTCTGAAGAGGGGGCGCCTGAAACTTAAGAGTGCTTGCATTTTATATTGATATTCGATATAATGATATAACGATGATTTTATTTATAAAGGGAAAGCTTACTCAGGATATTTACGATGGAAGAAATTCCAAAGAATCCCGAAAGCTTGATCGAGAACTCCATTCAATTGCGAGAAGAAAACTTGATCAGCTTAATGCCGCAGCTAAACTGGATGATTTGAGAATTCCCCCAGCTAATCGACTTGAATTACTCTCGGGAAATCTGAAAGGTCTTCATAGTATTAGGATTAATGATCAATGGAGGATTGTTTTTCGCTGGACGCATAATGGGCCAGATGAAGTGAGAATCGAAGATTATCATTAAAGGAGACGATATGTTACCCAAGTATAGAAGCCCTACTCACCCAGGAGAAATTTTATCCGAGGACTTCCTTAAACCATTAGGAATCACTCAAACTAAACTTGCCACCCACCTGGGATGGTCGCAAGCCAAAATTAACGAAATTGTTAATGGCAAACGAGGAGTAAGCGCAGAAACAGCACTTGCTTTTGCAGATGCCTTTGGAACATCGGCCGAATTTTGGATTAATCTTCAAACGAATTACGATCTTTGGGAAGCACAGCAGGAGCATAAAAAGCAAAAGAAGATTGCCTAACTAATATGGTCAAGCTACATACCCTCGGTATAGTGCGTAGACATATTTTGCCCCTTGGAAACGAAAGTTTATCCTCTTAAAACTCCCTTTAAACACTGTTGGCATAAATTATAAATTATCAATTGTTAAAAAAGAGAGCACTCTAAATCAGCCATCAACTAAATGATTCCTGGGAGATTTCTTCTCAATTTTTCTTTGGTCAAGTGAGTTTTCAAGATTACAAACATTGATGAGAAAAAATGAATTTCACCAAAACAGTTGGGGTTTTTTATTTTATTCCAGGATTAATGATCTCTAGAGAATTTGAACTCTAGATATTTGATTTTATGCATTCAGAAAGTATAAAGTTTTTCGGTATAGATTCTCTTAAGTGGCAGACGACAGTTCCCTTTAATGTCTTCGTATTGAAATATACGCTACCAATAGTAATAGGCAATGTTGCATCTCCTACTCTTTTTTCGCAATAGAGGCTTTTAGAAATATATCCCGAAGAGATCACATAATTAGTTTCAAAAGGGCAACTAACTTCACTATCATTAGATGGACTATACCCGCAATAAACTGATTTACCATAAAGAATTTTCAAATGAGAGGGGGGCTGGGTGTCGCCATTCTTCAATTTGTAAGTTATTTGATTGGAGTCAAAATTAATTATTAATTCATATGTTTGTTTAATAGAGTCAACCGCTGAACATTGATAAGTACCTATTTGAGCCGAGGCTATTGTTACGAGAAATATTGTGCTTAGAATTAGAATATACTTTTTCATAAAATCCTCCTACCTGAACGTTATTTTGTGCAGCAAGATAAATCAATACTGTTTTTCAATCTAATATTTCCTGAGAATTTTTTTTAAAGATCGAGGCTTTTATAAAAATTTATAACTTTAGAAAAATAGACCGGAACGCTTTTTGCTTCCCGGCCTATGTTGAACAAATGGTAAAACATGATCGAATTTGGTAATTATCAAAAAAAATTAATCGCGCTTCTTTCTTCCCGGAAAGCGATGGCCTAAATTTCCAAGATAGGATGTTTTAATTTTGGCAATCGACTCAATTCGTCGCTCACTGAGAATGTCGGCCGCTTTATTTACCGAAATATTTTGTTCATCAGAAATTTTAAAAATATCCAACGCTGTATTGTAAATGGAATCCACCATGCGTCTCGACTTAGAATCACTCCATCCCTCAAATTCGATACTCACATTCATGAGTCCACCTGCGTTAACTAAATAATCGGGAGCATAAACGATTTTTCGATTCTTTAGCTCGACACCATGACGATCTTCTTTAAGTTGATTGTTGGCCGCTCCGCACACAATTTTACATTTCAATTTATCAATCGTTTCATCATTGATGGATGCCCCTAAAGCACAAGGAGCATAGATGTCACAATTGACAGTAAAAATTTCATTGGCCTTCACAAATTCTGCATTGGGAATTTGACCTTTCATGCGAGCAATATTTTCATCACTAATATCAGTAAATAAAATTTTTGCCCCGTGCTCATTGAGAAGCTTGGCCAATTCAAAACCCACTGACCCCACACCTTGTAGCGCAATTACTTTGCCTCGCAATGAACGGTCATTATTGGACTTCATCAAGCAAGCTTCCATTCCTCTAAGCACTCCAAGGGCAGTATACGGCGCAGGATTTCCTGAACCACCGTGAACTTTAGCAACCCCTACGGCATTGTTTGTTTCTTGAAACACATGCTCGATATCTTCCACGGTTATATTCACATCTTCGGCCGTTATATATCGGCCATTCAACGATTCCACATAGCGACCATAAGAGCGAAACAAAGCTTCCGATTTATCTTTTTTGGGATCACCAATAATAACACCCTTGCCTCCGCCCAAATTCAATCCCGACACCGCGGCCTTATAAGTCATCCCTCTCGATAATCGAAGCACATCTTCCAGAGCTTCTTCCTCATCTTTATAGGGCCACATTCTCGTACCACCCAGCGCTGGCCCGAGAGTAGTATCGTGAATAGCGACAATCGCTTTTAAGTTACAAGATGAATCACTAAAAAAAATGACTTCTTCGTGGCCCATAGAATAAAGTTTTTCAAAACGAAGCATAAAAATGTCCTCAAGCTAAATTAAAATTTAATTAGACTTAGATACTGTAAAGAAAGAATTTCTGTTCGACTAGAGGCGGGGTATTACATCTCAATTAGTCTTTAAGATTTCTTCAACGGATAGAACCCCCATGGGCCATACGGCAAAACTAATCGTGTGGGGAGGGGTTTGGTATTTGGTTTGAATTTCTTTGATGCGATCAGTGCCCCAAGGTTCTAGGGCAATTAAAACTAACTTCACATGCTGAAATTTAGAGCTAATTTGGCCGACCAATTGCTCCATCGCCTTAGGGGCAACAGAAAAAGGGAGAAAGAGCGCAATGGGGATTTTCTTCTTGAGTTCAGAGGTCAAAACCGTTAGATCCGTCACCAACTGATAAGGCCTACGAAGTCCATTGGCGTTTTGCTGGCACCATTGTGCAAAAATGGGAACTTGAAATTCAAAAAAAACCAAGCTCATATTTTCCAAAGACGGAATCACTGCCGGGGCAACCGGTGCAACAGCAGCGCGCGCCTGTTGCTGTTGCTGCTGTTGCTGCTGCTGCTCGACACCCTTTGTACTGGGCGGCCCACTTGGTGCTGCCGAGTTGGGTGCTGCGGATGCGGATTCTGCTTGCACCGCAATTTGAGTTATTCCTAACTGTTTATTTCTAATTTTTTGATCGATCGTAAAAATAATATCATTCTCTGGATTAAACTTTGTGTTCATTTAATCTCGCTTAAACCCGCTAAATTTTTTCTATATTCGCGAAGATTCTTCTCTCTTCGCTCTGATCGCAACCTTTGATTGATGTGGTCGAGACAATCCACCGCTTGATCCCACGCGGTATAAATTTGCTTCTTTGCGTTGGCGCGCAAGTCTCCGGCGACGTAGAGATGATCAATGGTTGTTTCGCCCGTATTGTTCGTGACGACAAAACCGCGCTCATCGATGCTAGCTCCCAGAGCGACCGCAAGTTCGTTATAAACCATCACTCCCATGGAAACAAAAAGGGATTCGCACGCAATCGTTTGTCCACTCTCCAAAACGACACTCTTGAGGATTTTTTCTTTCGCATCTCCCAGAATTTCTTTGACGGGAGATTCATGAACTTCAATTTTATACATGGCAAGTAATTCTAAAATTTCTTGCGAATATTTTGGAGTCTTTCCATGAGTGAGCAAAATAACTTTGGGCAATTGATAGCGCTCGTAATTCATCACCGCCACCCACGCCGCAGAATTCGTTTCACCCATGACTGCCAACGTTTTCCCCACATTCAAATGTCCATCGCACCTCAAGCAATAAAGAGCGAGTTGCTTATTCGCAAAAGGTAAAATTGGCCGAATCGTCTCGTTGATCACGGGCTGAACATCCATCATTCCCGTGCATAGTACCACATACTCACTTAAAAAAGTTTCATCTTTGAAACTAGTAAGCTCAAAAATATTTTTATCACCCATCATTATTTTTCGAATACTCTTGATGGATTCTTGGGATTTCAAATGGAGTTTTTTTTCGGACAAAGTATTGGCCTGCAACCAATCGAGCATCACTTTATTAGAATCAGTGATCGCCCGCTCTAGGCCAAGCAGTCCAGGAACGTTATCGACTTTCTTCACCCACCTGGCCCGAGATCGCTTCTGAGTTTTGGCATCACCTGGAAAAAAAAGGACTTCATCGTTATTGAGAATGGCGCGATTGACGGACATCATGCCGGCCGCACCGCCGCCAATGACTGTAATTTCATAAATTTTTGAGCTCATGCTCTTAGTTTACCGAAGAAGTGTCCTAAGTTGAAATACTTTCGATTGGCCATCTTTCATTCCGACCAGTTTGCTCTTATCCGTATTTTTCCACTCTTCCTTATCATCTTTGGAGGGGCCACTCGCCTCTTCCACTTTTTTAATGCGCACTTCCTCAATATGAAAATTGTCCACATTAACTAACTCAAAAGAGTAATCATCCCAAAAAATAATTTGTCCCTGCTTCGGAAAATGATTTCCGAGAAGATCTAACAAAAATCCTGTCAGCGTTGAGTAGCCATCGTTGAGGGGAATATGGATATCATAATCACTATTTAAGTCGCGAATGGTAATGGATCCTGGCACTAAAATTCCCACATCAGAAAGCTTAGACAATACTTGCGCCATCTCTCTTTCATCGTCATGCTCGTCAGAAATTTCTCCAAAAATTTCTTCCATAATATCTTCTAAAGTAATGAGACCAACGACGGTTCCATTCTCATCTCTTACCAAGGCCATGTGAACTTTGCTGCGATTTAAATAATCAAATACCGATTGAATTCGCATTTGCTCGTAAACAAAGAAGGCCTGATTGATATACTGCGAAAGGGAAAAATTATTAGTTTTACTCTCTGCTAAGAAAGCAAAATCTTTCACGTGCACAAATCCCGCCACTTTATCTAGGTCACCGTCGTAAACAGGGTAGCGGCTGTGTTCTAAGCGGTGAAAAACGTCTGTCACTTCTTTAAAAGTGGCATCGATAGGAAGCGCATCAATTTTGGAGCGGGGAATCATGATGTCTTTCACTTTGATTGTTGGAAATTCTAAGATCGAAGAAATGAGATCAATGTGTTTGGAATCGATACTTTTATCTTCTTCTGCACGGTTTACCAAATACTCAAGATCATCAGTAGTAATAATTTTTCCATGAAGCTGAGCATTTTTTCCGAGCATGAGTTTGATAAATTTATTGAGCGGCCAAGTGAAGGGCCAAGTGATGAAGTAAAAAACTTGCAAAATTTTAACGACAGGATAGACCAATAATTCCGCACTACTTCTTGCAAATGTTTTAGGAGAAATTTCTCCAAAAATTAAGATGAAAAACGTAGAAATACCCACGCTGGTGGCCATGAGGCCTTCTCCAAAATAGCGGGCCGCAATTGTCGTCACTTGCGCCGCCACGAAAGCGTTTACAAAATTATTTCCGAGCAAAATGGTCGTGAGAAGTTCAGTAGAATGGGAGACTAAGAACTTTAAAGCATTGGATTTTTTCCCACCCTCTTCAATTAACTGCTTGGCCCGATCAACGGGGATGGACATGAGCACGGCTTCACTAGCTGAGAAAAAGGCAGAAATACCGAGGCCAGCGATAAATATGATGATTTCCGAGGTAATATCTAGTGGCATAAATGCTTCATAACCACGAATTTCGAAGTGAATTTAAACAGACAAAATTTCCTCATACTTAAGGAAGTTTAACATGTGCCGTGATATTTCTCCAGCCAAGGATGAAGGAGGTAAATGATAGTGGTAAGTACTTGAAATAATTCTAATGTTTAATCCCTTGACCATGAAAATTATGCCCAGAGTAAACGATTCTGTCATTCATTTCATGATTAAAAAGGTCAAATGATTTTGCATTGGGAAGCTTCCTAAAAATTGTTTGGCAATTGTAACAAATCACAATTTCCCCTAAGCGACTAAAGAGAAATAAATCCAATAGGTAGAGCGCCACTAAACTCATCCCATAAGTCCAAATGGACAAAATCGCGGCAATCACAAATAAGATCACGCCAATTTTTCGATTAAAATCTTTTTGACGATAAAAATCTTTGCGCTGACAACAGGGACATGATTGTAGCTCTATTTTAGCGCCATATTGAAAACTGTTGTGCATCTCTAAAGGGATTACGTGACGACAGATCGAACAATCTACGTGAGTTTTTTCAGCAGCAGGGTAAAACTCCACTCCTGATTGGCAACTCGGACAGGTAATTTGTACAGATATTTTTTCCATAGTTAATAAGCTTTCTATCTATTTAAAAGAGAACCTTATATTTGCAAAAATAATAATTGGAAAGCATGATTCCTACAATGACGAAGAAAACCATGATGTAATAGATTCCCGTCGCACTTTGAATGGAATTCATCTTCGTTAATTTTTGGCCAAAATAGGCCAAGACAATGGTTCCTATCCACCCCCAGATACTGCCCATAGAAATCATGATCCCATGAAATATATCTAGCTTAATTGTTTCCATCAGCGCATTTTCAGAGAACCCAAAATACCACACGACGCAAATGACGAGCCTCAAGACTAAAATGAACCACAACCACTTGGTCACTTTTAGCAAATATTTTGGACTGAGGTTGGGAACAACTAAGTAATAATGCCCCAAGCACATGGCGTAGAGAGCAACCCCAAAAATCATCGAACTCCCAAGGAACATGACCTCTTTAAGCTTCACCATGCTGTCCAAAGGCGAGAACACTCCACAAAGCGTTAAATACATTTTCAAAAAAACCTGAAAAAGGAGAAAGCCCCCAATCGGTCGCAACCACCGAGATCTCCCATGATCGTCCCCTTCCTTCGTTCTCCAGTAAACATAGAGGGTATATAAAAGAGGAAGGACTGCCACATACCAAACAGTGAAATCGATTAATTTCCATTCTATCGATGAAAAAACTAGAACCAAAACGACGGCGTAACTTGCGCCAATGATTTGCAGCAACAAGCGAGGAAAACCAACCCCAGTCACTTGAATGGACGTGAAATAAAGAAAAGGCCAAAGCGTTGTGGCGACTTGTAAAAAAAAGACAATCGACATGGATATGAGCGAATCACTCGTAAATAGTGTGGGATTAATTATTCCTGAATTTGATTCCAAAATACTCTCCAATCGCTTTGAGATTTAATTTCCGCATTCCATAAAACTAAATCGCTTAAAATAATTTCGTTAGCTTTCCACATGTTTAATTTTAATAATTCCTCGATCTCAACATAGCGGCCGGGAATAGACACGGATAACTTGCTATCCAATTTGGTTAAAAATACAAAAAAAATAAAGTTTTTTTCATCATAGGAATAGTGAAAGGTCCGTATTAATTTTTTGATTGTTGGACGCCATTGAATTTCTTCTTGTAGCTCGCGATCAAGCGCCTGAAGAGGAATTTCTCCCGCTTCTATTTTTCCACCTGGAAATTCCCAAAACTCACCCCGCGGTTGCACAAAAAAAAGCACTTTATCTCCCTCTAAAAGGGTGGGAATCCCGAGGGAGACGAGTTTATTATCTTGCAAAACCAACGGCCCTTGTCTCTCGAATCACGGATACTTTGATCGATCCAGGATAAGACATTTCTTCTTCAATTTTTTTAGCAATATCGCGAGAGAGAATCACTGTTTGCTCATCATTAATTTTTTCGTTTTCCACAAGGACGCGAATTTCTCGGCCCGCTGAAATGGCATAACTTTTTGAAACGCCTTCAAAGCTATTCACAATATTTTCGATATCACTGAGCCTTGTCACGTAGCTTTCTTTTAAGAATTTTCTCACCCCTGGACGACCACCACTTAAGGCATCAGCGGCCATGACCAAATGGGCAAGCAGCGTTTCAGGTTTAACATCCTCATGGTGAGCACGAACAGCGTGGACGATATCAGGCGCCTCACCATATTTTTTCAAGAAATCGGCCCCCACCATAGCGTGAGATCCTTCTTGCGAAGCGTCCATCACTTTACCAATATCATGCAACAATCCTGCGCGGCGCGCTTGCTTCACATTGATGCCAAGTTCCGCGGCCATAGATCCGCAGATAAATGCCACTTCTAAAGAGTGTTGATACTGATTTTGCATATAAGACGTACGCCAATTAAGCGCACCAAACATTTTTAAAATTTCAGGATGGATTCCATGAATTCCAATTTCCATTTGTGCTTTTTCCCCTAAGTCTTTTAGGCGTGCATCAAAATGTACTTTTGCTTTTTCATAAAATTCTTCAATCTTGGCCGGATGAATTCGGCCATCGGCAATCAAGCGCTCAATGGTCATTCTCGCAATTTCTTTTCGAACCACGTTGAAAGAGGAAATCACTACAATTCCTGGCGTATCATCAATGACTAAATCCACGCCACAAATTTGCTCGAAGGCCCTAATGTTTCGCCCTTCACGTCCAATCAAGCGGCCTTTGATGTCATCATTGGCAAGCTCAACCGTGCTAATGGTTTGCTCCGCCACGTACTCACCCGCAAAGCGCTGGATGGCGATTCCAATAATTCGCTTCGCACGTTTCTCTGCATCCTCATGGGCCTCTTCTTCAATTTTGCGAATGAGTTGCGCGGCATCAACCTTTGCTTCTTCGGTATAAATGTCTACTAATTCTTGTTTTACTTGCTCTTTAGTCATCTGAGAAACTTGCATGAGTTTCGCTGTGTACTCATCTTCTGTTTTCTTAAATTTTTCTAAGGTCTCATCAATTTTTTTATTTTTAGTATCAAGATCTGCTTCTTTGGCCTTAATTTTTTCGTGCTCTTTTTTCGTTTCTTCTAGTTTTTGATCGAGTTGAATTTCTTTTTTTGAAATTTCTTTTTCTTGATCATGAATTTGTTTTTGACGATTCTTAAATTCATGTTCTAGATTTTCTCGATCTTCTTTGATGATTAATTTTGCTTCATTTTTGGCATTATACTTAATTTCCTTGGCCCGATTTCTAGCCGCCTCAATAATTTCATCACCCTGTTTTTCTCTTTGCTTTCTTTCATTTTTCGATTTGTTTTCTAATACAATATAGGCAACAACAACTCCAACGACCAAGCAGGCCAGGGAGGTGATTAAAATGACCGCGATATCCATAAACTATCTCCTAAAAATACTTACAACTAATAATTTGTTTTTCAGTAACAATATAATCCATTTGCTGATCATGAGCACTTATTTCCCAACAATCCTCTAAAAGAAATTCCTCGTAGCAAATCCCTATTTTTATGCCGCAATATTGGGACAATACTCTATCGTAATGCCCCTGTCCCCTCCCAAGTCGATGGCCAGAGTAAGAAAACGCCAACCCCGGAACGAGAACCAAAGGAAAAAAACTTAGGGGAATTTTCTCAATTTTTAATTCTTTGTCATCGGTAGGTAAATAATAAAGCTTTTCTTTGGCATTGTAGAGTCTGTGTACAAAATCCCTTTGAGGTCGCGCCGGTTTTAAATAATGTAAAGGGCCAATTTCGTTTCTCATTTTTTCTGGAAAAGCGAGGGAGAATCGATCGTCATTCCAAAGATCATTTAAAATTTTAGGCTCGTGATCTGTTGGAAAAAAGGCGGCCACATGGAGAGGAAATTTCAATCCTGCCCCGAGAGTCTGAAAGAGTTGCTTAAGATGAGAGGATAACTGGAAATTTTCCTTACTTAGATTGAGCTTCTTTGATGATTGAGACTTGGCCCACGTACGTAAATCTTCTTTTGATTTTATATTTAAATTCATATTCCAACGGCCAATTCATAAACTAAAAGTAAGTGATGGGTTATGTGACGAAATAAAGTGAAGTCAGAAAATGAAACTAAAAATAAATATTAAGCTTCGGGGTAGGAAATACAACTATCGATAATGATTTGCGTTTCATTAAGCCTAATTTCAAGTTTGTCGATGGACTGTTTTAGTTCTTGTTCCATCGCCAATCTTTCGTTGGCCAATTTTAATGCCACCAATAAAAATTTATCCGAGGCCCTGGCAGAACTAATTTTTTTATCAACTTCACAAACTTCGTTCTGGATCAGCTTAATCACATTCTCTGCCGTCACTAAACTGCCATTTTCAGGACGAAAACGAACCTTATGTCCCAAAATTTCAAATTCCCTGTACTCTTCTGCTTTGTCTTTATTTGTCATACCTAATTCCAAGATAAAGAAAAGTTTCGCTCGCGTCAATAAATGGGAAGTTTCGAAATTATCGTAACCTTACTAACCTTACTAGCTTAGTACCAGCGTTTTATTTTTCTGATAACTTGAGGCCCTAACTCAGAAAAATAAAGATTTCCTTCAGAATCAAAGGCGAGGCCAGAGGGCCGATACAAAGGTACTGTGGTGGCATCCACCCCTTCAAATTCTTGGGAGAGCTGAACAGCGGCGCGAATGGTGGCCGATGAGCTTCTTCCCACTTGTAGCGAGATAGCTCCGGTGGACCGATTGTAGCATCTCACATTGTGGGTAATTGTTGCATCAGCAAAACCACCCCCCACCGTAATACACACTTGAGTATCAAAATTTGCAGTTCCAAACATTCGGTCAGTGGTTGTGAGTAATTTCCCCACAGAGTTACTAGCTATCGTTACACCCATCACAACAACATCCGAGGGAGAAAGATTGACGTATTTTAAATAACTAGGATTTGCAGAGGTGCGATCCACCACAAAGAAATTACCATAGGAAGCATTAGTCGTATCACTATCGATTTCTAAATCTGAGGGCGAATTGAAGCGAGAAGCAGTAAGGGTAGACATAACATCATTAGCAACTCCGCAACCGCCGATGGGAGTCATAAAATTTCCAGAACTATCTACTCTTGCAATGCAATGATCGGTATTGGAAGCAATATACATTTCCTCGCCATCAGATCGAATGGCAAGCCCGATAGGAAACCGCAAACCGATGGCACTGGAAGCACCTCCAATATTTCCTGCCACCCATGCCTGACAACCC
>JARXAH010000052.1 GCA_029865945.1 Bacteriovoracaceae bacterium
TTTAGCTTTAGATTTCGCGGCCGCAATCTTAGTTTTTTTCACTGATTTTTTCTTTGCTTGTGCCTTACGTTGACTCATTTTTTTGATTCGCTTCTTTCTACCTGCGCCCATTTTTTTGCTCCTTTAAGAGAAAAGATTTAAGATATTAATAATTGCATTTGAAAAGAGGATAAACTATGTCCGTTAAAAAGAAAACTGTTACTAGAAAACCCACCGCCAGTCCCGCAAGTGGAAAATCTGGCATGGCCGAAAAAAAGGGCCAGCATCGCTATGAAAAAGAAGCGTCAGCGAACCGAGTTTACGCTCACACCAAGAAACGCAAAATTGCCATCGACATGTTGGAGCGATACACCGGACATCAAGTTCAAGATTTTCAGCCGCAGATCATTCTCACCAACTTTCACTATTACACCGAAAGATTTAATTCTCTCATCTCTGATCATTTTTATACTCAAGGATCTGCCTTCAAGGCCTCCAGTTCAAAATCCCACAAAGTAACGATTGTAGAATTTGGAATTGGTTCAGCGATGGCCGCTTTGGTGATGGAATTGGTTTCTGTTATTGAACCAAAGGCCGTTTTATTTTTAGGTATGTGTGGCGGAATTCATCCTTCTATCAAGGTGGGAGATTTCATCTTGCCTATGGGGGCCATTCGCGCGGAGAGTGTTTCGCAACATTTTATGCCCATTCAAGTTCCGGCCCTTCCCACCTTTAAAGTTCAAAAATTTGCAAGCCAAGTTATTTCCAGTTACGGCCATGACTACCGAACGGGAATGGTTCACTCTACGGATTTGAGATTTTGGGAGTTCGATGAAAAATTTAAGAAGCGCCTCTTTGAGGAGCGAGTGATTGCGGTGGAGATGGAGTGTGCGGCGCTCTTTATTACGGGTTTTGCAAGTAAAGTGAGCATTGGAGCATTTCTACTCGTTTCAGATACGCCTCTTAAGCGAGGTGGAATTAAGACCAAGGCATCAGCAAAAAAAATATTTCGAAAATACACCGACAAACATATTGAGATGGGAATTGAAATTATGGCCAACATTGCGGCCAAGGGAGATAAGATTCGTCACTACAGGTGGTAGTCGACCATTGGTATAATTTGTCCTAAGTGGATTATGGTGGCGCTGCAAGCTTTTTTTTGGTTTAATTAGAAGTGATAAGACAAAATATTTCCTGTCAATAAATGAAAGAATAAAATTAATGGTGTGATCTTATGTTAAAAAAATTAATGGACTTATTTTCTAATGATTTGGCGATTGATTTAGGAACCGCCAACTGTCTCGTATACGCCCGCGACCGAGGAATTATTGTGAATGAACCTTCGGTGGTTGCGGTTCATCAAGGATTTCGCGGCAATCAAAAAATATTGGCGGTAGGAAAAGAGGCCAAAGAAATGTTGGGACGCACACCAGGTTCCATTCGCGCGATTCGGCCAATGAAAGATGGAGTAATTGCCGATTTTGAAGTGACACAGGCGATGCTTAAATACTTTATTCAGAAATCCATGAATGGTTCGAAATTTGTAAAACCTAGAATTATTATTTGTATTCCTTTTGGAATTACCCAAGTAGAAAAGCGCGCCGTAAAAGAATCTGCTGAGCAAGCAGGGGCCCGGGAAGTTTATTTGATTGAAGAGCCCATGGCAGCGGCGATTGGCGCAGGACTTCCGATCACCGATCCAAGTGGAAATATGATTGTGGATATTGGTGGCGGTACGACTGAAGTGGCCGTGATTTCTCTTGGTGGAATTGTTTATTCTAAATCCGTGCGAGTGGCCGGCGATAAATTTGATGAGGCGATTGCTTCTTATGTTAAGAAAAAATATTCACTCTTGATTGGTGAGCGAACGGCAGAACAAATTAAAATCATTCTCGGTAACGCCTACCCTCTTGATGATGATAAAAAAACAACCGAAGTTAAGGGACGAGATTTGATTGGTGGTGCACCAAAAACCATCAGTGTGACTGCCGAGGAAGTTCGTGAAGCGCTGGCAGATCCGATTTCTGAAGTGGTTGAGGCGATAAAAATTGCACTGGAAAAAACTCCACCAGAATTGGCGGCCGACATTGTTGATAATGGAATTATTCTTGCCGGCGGTGGATCACTTCTTGCGAACCTTGATATCTTAATTAAAGAAAAAACAGGTCTACCAGTGGCCATTGCGGAAGATCCTTTAACCTGCGTCGTGAGGGGCTGTGGCAAGTGTTTGGAGTCCTTATCACTTTTGAAACAAGTGACAACGCTCTCTTAAGTTCTCTTAATTTAAGATCTTAAAAACCTCAGTTCTGTGAAAACAACAGAACTGAATTAATAAAAAGCCTGAGTCGGCAAATCCAAGGTATGCAAGAAGCTGAAGTGCGACCGACTGAGGCTTGGTGAAAACCAAGCCGCAAGGAAGAGAGCGGTTTAGCGACGCAGCAGACCGACGGATTTCGCGAACTCAGGCAATTAAGACTAAAGATATGGATGCTCTTTTTAGTCAATTATCCTCTCAAGAGTCAAAAGCACTTTTTCAAGAGCTTGGCGGAAAACAAATTATTTTGTGGATTTGGGAGAAGGGTGAAAGTACAAAAAAAATTCCGATCAATTCTGTCCTGAATAAAGATTTTTCCTTAAATTCTCATGATGAATTAATTCCCCAAAGTATGAAGCGAGCAAGTCTGCTCGGAACTTTTGAATACCAGGGTTTCTATTATTTTTTAAAACTTTTATCTAGAGATTTAAATAACGAAGTTCAATTTCTTTGTGATCCTATTATTCATAAAAATGAAAGACGCAAAAGAAAGCGGTTTCAAATTTCTCCCAAGTCTAAAGAGTTCATCGTGGTCATTCCTTTAACGGAAGCACCTCCCATTATACAAAGTAGTGGAAATGTATTTTCTTTATTCCCGGTGAAAATATTAAAAAATTTTCTCTCTCATCTCACTTCGGTTTCAGAGGGGCGCCCGCTTTATCATTTAAGTTTTTCTCTCTTTGATATTAGTACATCTGGCCTTTCAATGATCGCTGACAGTGTGGAAACCGAATATTTAAATTCCATCCAAAAATTTCCGGAAGCTTCCTTGATATTGAATAAAGATAAGCTAGTGATTAAAAATCTGGAAATTGTACATCGGTCAAGTTTCAATGTTGAAACCAAGGAAATTCAAGGTGGTCCCAAGAAGGATTACTTTAGATTGGGAGTAAAGTTTGTTTGTGATGATTGGACGGCAAAAAAAATACAACATCTACTAGAGATGGAACGAGAAAATGTGGTTAAGGAATTTGATCAATGGTCAAAGAATTAATTGTTTTATTCAGTGTCTTACTCACGATGTTTGTGGCCATTTTTTCATGTGGTTCGTCTAAGATTGTTAGCGATAACTCTCATTCCGGTATTAGTGACAGTGCCTCCACCTTTGAGTACGCGGATGTTTCAGGGAATTTTACTTTGCAGCGTCGGACCAACCTAAAAAATAAAAAATTATATTTTCAACGAATGCTGTATCAAGATTCCTTCGATAAATCAGTTGAGAAATTAAGAACCATTACTCAGGTCGGAGGAGTCATCGGTAAGGAGGGAGTTTATTTTAGGCCAGTTATTTCACAAATTCAGCTTTGGATGGAAGGAAAAGAATTTAGTAACCAGATGAAGTTAAATTTAAAATCTAAATCTCTCGATGTGGTCTATACTGGAAAAAATAAACTCGCACAAAAAATTTCCATACCCATTGGAAAAGAACATAATCCTATTTGCTTTTTTAATCAGCTTCCAGAATGTCTAAGAATGTCGGGAATGCTTAGAAAATTTATAGAGAATAAAAATCAAGAATATGAAATTACTTTAATTATGGAGTCCTATCCCTTTAACGATCTACTCTATTCGGATTTTTCAAACAATGCGCTTTATAAGGCCAAAGTTGTCCACGGTACTCAAGATATGATTGATTCTAAAAATGAATTTGTATTAAATGTAGAAATGGGGGAGCAAATTTTTAACTTAAAGTTTTCTCGCTCTGGATTATTTTTAGGCATGTTTTGGGTGGCACAAGGTATCACGATGGTTGCTGCCGGCAGCAAAATATAGACTGGATAAATGGAAGTAAAATCAAATGATGACAAAAAATGAACCGATTGATATTTTGCGCAACTTAGGACAATTAATTGTGACGGGAATTAGTGGCGTAAATTTAACGGATGAGGAAAGTGAGTTTATTCTCAAAGAAAACGTCGGCGGTGTGATTTTATTTGCGCATAATTTTAGTGATCCGGCGCAACTTGCTGAGCTTATCAATGAAATTCAAAAGCTGAGAGATGAGTATCCATTGTACATAATGACTGATCATGAATCAGGGAGAGTTCAACGATTTAAAAATCAGTTTACTCACTTTCCGCCCATGTTTGAAATAGCAAAACTTGGCTCTCCCAAAACAATTTACGAAGTCCATCAAGTAATGGCCAAAGAACTTACTGCCTGTGGAGTTAACGTAAATTTAGCACCGTGTTGTGATATTTGGTCCAATCCCCAAAATAAAGTGATTGGTGATCGTTCCTTCGGGACTGATGAAAAAGTTGTAGAAAAAATGGTGAGTGCCGCCATCAGAGGTTTACATGCAGAAGGTATTTTGAGTTGTGCTAAGCATTTTCCAGGACACGGATCAACAAAAAAAGATTCCCACGTCGAATTGCCTTATTTGAAAACCTCTTTGGAAGATTTGCGAAATTTTGAACTCGTTCCTTTCAACCGCGCTGTGAAATCCAAAGTGGAATTCGTCATGACTTCCCACATCGTAGTTGACTCAATTGATCCAGCGTTGCCCATTTCTTTAAG
Source organism: Bacteriovoracaceae bacterium (assembly GCA_029865945.1). Lineage (GTDB taxonomy): Bacteria > Bdellovibrionota > Bacteriovoracia > Bacteriovoracales > Bacteriovoracaceae > JARXAH01. The sequence goes on from JARXAH010000052.1 coordinate 4,811, forward strand.
TGAAAAAGGTCACAAATTATTGCGGGAAGATTTAAGGTTCACTGGAGTCATCATCACTGATGATTTAGAGATGGGGGCAATTACAGAAAAGCACTCTGTTGAAGATGCATCCCTTTTGGCGCTCAACGCCGGAGCTAATTTGCTTTTGTACCGCAAAATGGAAACCGCCCGCAGCTCGCTATCCAAATTAAAACAAGTTTATAAAGAAAAAAAAATTGATCGCAAATTGTTAGAAACTTCCATCGCTAAGAATGTAAATTTAAAGGCCGAAAAATTTCCCGCCTACCAACCAGTCTACATTCCTCAATTATCACAAACGATGCAGTCTGGGCCTAACAAATCATTTCAATCGGAATTGTTGAAAAAACTAGATCACATTCAGCCGAAAGCTTGATCATTAGATCGATGGCCATAACTGGCGTTTTTTTCCCCACCACGACTCAATCTCACTTCCTTTGATATTCTGTAGTTAGCGAAAAAAATGAGGGGAGAGCTACCGCCGTGGTGATATGAGATTAATATTTTTTATTTTTCAAATTTTAGTTTTCTTTTTTTGGGCGCCATTAATTTATGGTCAAGAAGAGGCGTCTTGCGGAAGTGACTACAATTTGATCGATTTCACTTGTGTCAAAAATTTTGATTCAAAAATGAAAAAGAAAAATTTGCTAGTGACAGAATTAAAAATAGGAGATGTCTATTTTTTCAAAACTAAAAATGATCACTTAGGAAAATTTGAAGTAAAGCATGCCAGTGATGACAAAGGGGAGTGCGGGGTTTATTTAAGTTCGGAAGCATTTGTGAATGGAAAAATTATGTCCAAGGAATCAGAAGTTTTCATCAACAATTCTCTTGGTGTTTGGAGCTCTAATAAAATAGACCTCGATTCCTTATCTCCCTTCGATATTAATTTACGAAGGTCTGAAGGTATAACGCAAAAAAATAGTAAATGTTTCATTGATGGAATGGAGACAAAATTTGTTTTTTATAAAAATATCGCCGATTCTCCCTTGAAGCGAGGAAGTACCCTCATTTTCTTGGCCATGCTTTTACTTTTTGGTGTGTCCGCTTTTCTCATGGCCATGACCATCTTCAAAGATGAGGGAGCTTTTGCGGTACAAGAAAAATTTGAAGATGCGGATTCCAATAAAATTGTTAATTATGCGAAATACGGAATTGTCTTAAAATATTCCCGCGTATTTTTTAGAAGATACTTTACGCCCATTGTGCAAGGGATGAAAAATAAAAATTCCATCAAAGAAAAATACCGAAGGCCAATTGCCAACGGTGGACTCCTTAATATTATTACGCCGGAAGATTTCTTCGCTTTTAAATTATTTTTAATTTTGGGATTTCCCGCATTATTTTTGGTGTTTCGTTTTTTAATGGAGATGGATTGGTCGCTCGCCCTCACTCCAGTAGTTTCATTTGTGGGTTTTATTTATCCAGATATATGGCTTAAGTCGCGAACGGAAAGAAGGAAAAAAGATATCATCACTGCCATGCCTTTTATTGTAGATATGTTGGCGCTTTCGATCGAAGCGGGTTTAGATTTTATCGCGGCGATTGCCAGAGTCATGGAGAAGGCGCCGCCATCGGCGTTGTCAGAAGAATTTGAAATTATGATTAAGGAAATAAAAATTGGATCAAGTCGAGCTGATGCTTTGAGGCAAATGTCGTGGAGAGTTGATGAAATTGTGGTGAATTCTTTTTGTGCCACTCTGATTGCAGCTGATTCGGTGGGAGCTTCCGTAGGGCCAATCTTGAAAACACTTTCCAATGAAATTCGGCAAAAGCGCTCGTCACTGATTGAACAAGCGGGAGCGAAGGCCGCAACTAAAATTTTATTCCCCATGATTATTTTTATATTGCCAGCGGTGTTCATTATTACTTTTGCTCCGCTTGCCTTAGACATTATTGGAAAGTGAGATGAGTGAGATGAATGAGATGTGGTTAATCGCGAAGAAAAATTCTGGAGAGATGCTGTTGCCTAAAATTAAATTGGCCAACTCTTTTTTTGATCGTCTGAGAGGTTACATGTTTTATAAGACTTCGCCGTACGCGGCCATTTTATTGTCGCCTGCCCAATCGATTCATACTTTTTTTATGAATTTTTCTATTCATGTCATCTGCCTTGATAAAAAAAATAGGGTGACCAAAGTTCATGAGCATGTGCCGCCTAGAAGAATTATTTTTTGGGATTTTAAGTATCATAAGGTTCTCGAGATTCCTTGCGAGCGAGGAGATAAGTGCATGGTGAAAAAGGGAGATATTTTAATCTTTGAGGAAACATGTATCGATTAGTAGGAGTTGGCGGAAGGATCCGCGGAAAAAAATTTGATTTAATAGATGGGGACAATATTATTGGCCGGGGAGGAAATTCGTCGATTGTATTGTCAGTTGATGGGATATCGAAAGAGCATGCCATCTTGCACGTGATGGGAGATAAAATTTATCTAGAAGATTTAAAAAGTGCTAATGGAACCATCGTCAATCAACAAATAGTACAAAAAATGGAACTCAAAGTGGGGGACGTCATTACCCTTCCTCACGCCATATTAACGTTAGTCAAAGCTAAATCTAAACAAACTGAATCTCAAGATATGGTTTTGGATAACATTCCCAAGGCCTCACTAAACGCCACCCAAGGAAGCTATGATGAAAGCGAACGCAATGATGTTCCCAAAAATTTATTGGGGAGAATAAAGCATTTATTTAAATTTAAATTTATGCCACTCGTTTACAATTTTAATAAAAATTATCAGTGGAGAAGTTTACTCACTGCGATTACGATCGTTTTTATCATGGCCAATAGCATTTTAACCTTAGGGCCTATCATTAATGATACGAGTGGTGCGTTGATTAAAGAAATTGCTTTAAGAGGTGCTCAATTTGTAGAAGAAGTAGAGCGAACTAACTCGGTGTACCTAAGCCGAATGGCGCTAGATCAGGTAAGAACAAATTTCTTGGATGAATCCAGAGATATTACTTCCTATTTACTTTTTGATCACACCGGAAGGGTGATTCGCCCATTAGAAAAACTTAATACTTACATTAATGATCCGATTTCTGTTGAGCTGATGAATTGGGTGAAGGCCAGACCAGAAAATATGGTGCGAACTTTTATTCAAAAAACACCAGAAGGGGAAATTGCTATTGGAAAAAGTTTGAAAGTTTTCAATGTAGAATTACAAAAAGAATCTTTAGTGGGATATATTTTAATTAAGTTTAAACCCACTTCTCTTGTGGTCGAAGCATCAAAAAATAGAAAAATATATTTAGAATCCCTCATCGTTTCTTGTCTGCTTGCAATCTTATTTGTGAGTATTATTTATTACCTGACCATGAATCCTATCTTGGAGCTAAAATTTAAGTTAGATCAATTTTTGGCCGGTAGAGGTCGGGATTTAAATTCGGAATTCAAAGTTGATGAATTAAATCCCCTTCGCAAAACGATGCAAGGAATTATTTTAAGACTCAACGAACTCATCAACGTCAATCCCGATGTGCAAGTGAATCAAGAAAATGATGATGCGGCCACGGATCATCTCAAAAATACCATGGATATTATCAAGGTCCCTGCGCTCGTTTTAGATGGACAAAAAAATATAAAGTATCTCAATCCCTCCGGAGAAGAGCTTTTAGGGATAAGAGAAAATTTAACGAGTGGCCTTAGTCTTTTTGATAATCTTAGAGATCAAGGTTTGGCCGCCACCATTATGGAGTCCATTCAGAATTCAGAGTCAAACGGTGGAAAATCTGCCGCAGATTCCTATGAGATTAATGGAAAACCAACAACCATTTCGACGGTGGCGAGTATCGGAAAAGATGGATCTGGTCGTGGCTTTTTAACTTTGTTTTACATAGGAGATAGTTAGAAAAATTTTTTATGGAAGAAAAAGCACTCATACATTCGTATATGGATCCAGATACAGTGAAAGTAGGTTTTCACTGTATCTTAGGCCCTGACAAAGGAAAGTTTTTTCCCTTTCAAGGTGATCGTATGGTCGTTCGTCGTGGCCGTACGGTGGAGTTGCGCGTAAATGATATTAATTCTTCGCGAGAGCATTTTGAAGTGGTTCGCTTAAAAACGGAATTTATTTTATCCGATTTGCAATCCCAAAACGGAACACTAGTTAATGAAGAGAAAGTCATTCAAAAGAAAATTCTTCACAATGATAAAATTTCTTTTGGCTCCACCGTACTTTCCTTTTATATTTCCGATGATTTTTCAGAGATGGTTAAAAATCCCCTTGAGTACGAAAAGAAAAAAAATTCCCTGCAAAATTTATCTCAGCAAAAAGTTTCCTTAACCGCGATTGCTGTTGTGTTGGTTGGTATTTTTGTTTTTCTCTTGGTCACTGATGATGAACAAGTAGTCGAGGCGCCGCTGCTCAATAACCGAAATGATGTGGCCTCCGACCTAAGAGAAGTCAATGCTGGCCTTAGGCTTAATTCCAGAAAGACCGAAAAATTAGTGGATATCGAACAAGAAAAAAATGTAAAAGTTATTTTAAATCGAGGTCTAAGAGAGATGCGGGAGCAAAATTATTTTAGGGCGATTTCTGAATTTAATCATGCCTTGGAATTAAGCCCAGGGCACCCGAAGGCGTCCTTTTATTTAAACAAAGCGAATGATGAATTAAATTCGGTGATTGAACACTATAATTTGTCGGCCACACGAGATTTGCAATCGCTGCAATATCGCAAGGCCCTCATTTCCTATTGTTCCATTTTGCGCTTGTTACATAATTTCCCTGAATCTCAACAATATAAAGATACCCAAAAGAAAATAGCAGAAATCAATAAAGTTCTGGAGATAGAAGATAGTGAAAATAGTTGCCATTAAAGATGGCCAAGTATTGGCCACATTCGAATTTGATCACAAGCTAGTTTCCACTAAAGATATTTGGGTGGGAAGGGGCGAGGATTGTCATTTAGTTTTGCGCGATCCAAAAGTTTCAAGATTGATAGGTCACTTTAAATGGCAACAAAATCAATTAGTATTTCTTACTGAAACAAATCCGCAGACTAGTATTCAAATTTGGCCAAGCGTTCCCTTTATCTGGCAAGGCGTTCAGTTTCTTACGGAAGGATTTGAAAATACTGAGAGTTCGTCCTCCAAAGAAAATAAAAATAAAAAAACTATTCCTGAAAAGGTAGAGACGAATTTGGATCAGTCGCCGATCGATATAAATGAAGATCAAATCCCTCTCGATACGCCTGCGATGTTGCAAGAAACTCTTGCCAATATAGGCCTTAATAATACGGGAAATAATAATACGGCCTTTAATTTGAATCTGGAATCACAAGAGGAAAATGCGGCGAGCAACGATGTGTTTAATGATCCCAATAATCAATTTTTGTCACAAAATAATGAAGGGCACCATCAAGAATCCCATCATCCTAGTGAATTGCAATTGGTGGATTCCCAATTTCAAAGTGAGGCGGCAAGCTTAGATTCTCCTTCTACTAAGACAAAATTTATTCCCCAGTTTTTGCAGTATGTTTTAAAGTGTCAGGGTAAAGGCATTCCCTATGAACATTTCTTTTTAGAAGATGAAAAAATTCTTATCGGTTCTGATTCCAAATGCCAATTTAAAGTGAATGATGTCACCTTTCCCTCAATCGCTGCAGAATTGAAACGGGAAGGTGGCGTGTACTCGATTACTTCCCTGAATTCTTCAGTTGAGTTAATCATCAATGGAAAAGTCGTCAATAAAACCATGCTCAATGATGGCCAGCACTTTAAGTTAGGTCAATTGTCGTTTGATGTAGTAGTGCAATCAGAGATTATGCATCAAGAAAATGCCGCGCTCATGCCGGTAGATCTCGTTGATGACGAAACCAAAGAATACAAATTTGCGCAAGAATCTAAAAAACTAGAAGAAGAATCGAAAGAAAAATCTAAGAAAGAAAAAAAACGAACTTACAATTTCAATTTAAAAGAAATTTGGAGTAACCCAAAGAGACGAATTATCCTCTACGTTGTGGTGTTGGGACTATTTGCAGTTTTATTTGATGAAGATAAAAATTCTGGCGATGTTCCAACTACAGATCCAAAAGTTGCCGCCGCTGATGGAAGTGGTGCTGACGCTTCCAATGTGGAGAAAACAGATTTTTCTGGTGGAGACAAAAAAAAATCGGGTGATAAAACTGAAGAGAAAAATAAAGATTCCTCAAAAACACCAAATGTTGATAGCGGGGAAGTCGCAAAGGCCAAGGAATTGACCCCGGAAGAAAAAGACTATGTAAATTCCCACTATCAGTTGGCGGTTTCTTATATTGAAAAAGGTGAGTATCTTCCCGCATTGAGTGAAATCGATTTAGTGCGTTCCGTGGATGAAAAATACCGGGATGTGCAAATTTTAAGCAATTTAGCAAAAGATGGACTTAAGAAAATTGAAGAAGAGGAAAAGCGAAAAAAAGATTTAGAAGAAAAATTAGTTCGTGAGGGCAAAGTAAAAGAATTAGTGACGAAGGCACAAGATGCGCTTCGCAATGATGAATTGATTGCAGCAGAAAATCTTATCGCCATGGTAGTAGAAATTGATCCAGAAAATTCTGAAGTACACAACATAAAATTAGAAATCGAAGCAAGAAAAGAAGATTTGCGCTTAAAAGAAGAACAACTGAAACTCAAAGAGGAGCGGCGATCCAATTTAGTGGAACTTCTACTTCCTGGAAAAGGCTTCTTCATTCAAAAAGAATGGTTTAAAGCGATGATGAAAATTAATGAATTTTTATTAATCAAGGATAATGATGAAGACCTGATTACACAGGCCTCAGAGATGCTGGCCCAATCTAAAAAAGAAATGGATTTAGAACTGGCCCCACTTCTATCTTCTGCTAGAAGTGCAAAATCTAAAGAAGATTTAAAAGAGGCCTACGAAAATTATATTAAAATTTTAAAAATTAATCCTTCTCATGACGAGGCGTTAACTGAGTCAAAAGAAATGAAGGAAGTGCTTAATGAACGTGCGAGAAAAATATTTCGTGAGGCCATGTATAAAGAGTCAATCAACTTATATTTAAAAGCGAGAGAAAAATTTCAAGAAGTGCTCTTAGTAGCTCCGAGTGATAGTGAATATTATCAGAGGGCAGAATCGCGATTAAAGAAACTATATGTGGATTAATTCTATAAAATTTCGCAGCGAGAGAGGAGTTGAACTTGCTTAAAAGATATTTTGGTAAAACAGATCAAGGCCCACTTCTAAAAATTAACGAAGATGGAATGATCATTGGTCCATATTTAAGTTTGTTTGGCGTTATCGATGCTTTTGGAGGCGTGGCGATTGGCGATGAGTATGTAAAATTTTTAAAATCCGAGATTACAAAAGGCCTCTCTACCAATATGAGTGATCCCGATAAAACGTTAAGTTATTTTTTTGATCCCTTGCGCCCCATCGAAGTTAATGGATTATTCAATTTAATTTTGGAAATTAATCGCAAATCCCATGAACTTAACTCGAAAAAAAGTTTTTTCCAACGTGCTGGCGCCTCACTTCTTCTTGCCTTGCAAGTAGAGGAGACGCTTCATGTTTTATCGGTCGGTGTTGGGCAACTGTGGTTATTTCGAAAAAAACAATTTATCCCTATTTGTACGACGAATTCCATTCATAAATATGAACCCAATGCCCCGGACAGATTCAAAATTGATACCTCTTCTCACCACACCATTCCCAAAACGGCACTGGGACTTAACCAAAATTTAGAAATTTCTTGGAACCCATGTCGAATTCTCGAGGGAGATCTCTTTTTTTTGGCCTCAGATGGGGTATTACTTGATGGAGATCTCATTTCCCTGTTAACATCTACAACTATAACTGAGCGCACCAGTCAAACTCCGCCACTACAAATAATGGTTGATAGAGCACTTGAGTACTCAAATTCTAAGGGAAATATTGATAATCAGACACTGCTTTTACTTGAGTATTAAGATTCGTTGTATATTTTCTGTGCCCAAGCGAAAATAACTATATGACAAAAAAGATAATAGCTGTTGAAGATAGTCCTAATTTGCAGAAAATTTTAAAACTCATTTTTTCGGAAACGGAATTTGAATTTGATCTCTGTGAAAATTACGAACAACTTACGCAGTTATATCGCATGAGCGATTTTCATTTACTACTTTTAGATTTTTCCATTTCTTCTAATATCGATGGTTACTCGCTTTGTCGTTCCATCAAAAAAGATTATCCCGGATTAAAAATTATTTTAATGTTTGGGACATTCGATTCACCGGATAAAGAAAAATTAAATTATGCAGGTGCCGATGATCACATCTATAAACCGTTCGATAGTGAAAAACTTTTAAAACTTTGTCAGAAAATGACATCGGAGTCAAAAAGTTCTTCGCTCGTATCCCCGCAGAGTAAAAAAACAGAACGCTTCAAAAATGATTCGAGCTTGCCTGAAATTTTTCTTACAGATTTAACGGATGATGCCAGCTCATGGGGAAATATTGATGTTCCCTCTGTCATCTCAGGAAGTAATCCTCATCGTTGGGAAAATCAAGAGACCCCAGCTCCCCAAGTGATGGCAGTTGAGGAAAAATTTGATACCCATACGGAATATCTTGTTTCGTCCCAAGATACTTTACTCGAGCGAACGGAAGTTATTGATTTAGAATCCAAGCGCAAGTCAGAAAATCAAAACATTCAAAAAATCAATCAAATCATTGGTAGAGAAAAAATAGAAGATCTTTGGACTTTTGATGAAATGTCCAATGAGAAAAATTTAAAATCGCCCTCGAAGTCCCATTCCACTGTTACCAAAGAGCAATATTTTGAGCAAGTGGATCAAGAGGTTCTGAAAAAAGAATTAATGGCCGAATTTAAGCGAACACTCATTTTTGAAATTAAAGAGGAAGTTTTTAAGCAACTTTGGAATTCGCTCAAACAAGAATTTATGGATAAAAAATCAACTCTAATTGAAAACGTAGCTAAAGATGTGGTGAAAGAAATTAAATCCTCTATTAGTGAGCGAAGTATCAAAGATGAAATTATTAATTCCATTGAAAGTAAGCTATCAGATAAAGTAAAAGAAGAGTTACCAGGTGTGCTCTCTCAAACCATCGAAACTCTAGCGTCGCGAGTTGCCCAAAGTTCTCTAGAGAAAAAAATGGCAGCGCTCCTGCCAGATTTGGCCGAGGATTTAATTAAAAAAGACTTGGCGTCCATTCGTAAACTAATTATGTAAAAAAAGGGATCCTGAGGAATATTTTTTTCCATCAATGATTGCTTCTCCCCACGGGCCAATGCCTTCAAAAATTCCTTCGATTCTTTTATCTTGGCCTAAATCCAAGCTGACGGGGTGCTTTATATGAACACATTCGCGATTCCATTCTTCAACTGAAAAACTATTTTGCAACCAACTTTTTTCCATGAATTTCAAAAATAATTCATAGTCCTTAAGCTGAATTTGCTCATTTTTACTCCCCTGTGGTTTCAAAAGTGAAGCATAATCTGAAAAATGTTCATCAAAATAAATATTTAAACCCACCCCGATAATGACTTTTTGATCAATGGCGTGGCAAAGGATGCCTCCCATTTTTTCGATCCTCTTTCCGTCCTCGTCTCTCATCATGATGTCATTGGGCCACTTGAGTCCAATTTTGTTTGCCTTATCCGAGGGAAGTTTCCAGTGTTCGATCATAAAATTTTTAAGCATGACACCCATGTGTAGCGGCGATAAGGTGGCCACGTCAAGCAAAGGCAAGATGACAGAAATCGCCATCGCCCCTCGGTAATGTGACCACATGTGATCGGATCTTCCGATTCCGTTTGTTTGCTTGAAAGTTGAGAGCGCAAAAACGCAATTGTCCGCAGGTTGATTATTTTGATGACCTTCCCACCACTGTTTTAATATGATTTGGGTAGAACTACACTCGTCCAAGTGGTGCCAATCGCCGCTAGAAAATGAGGCCGAACTTTGCTTAGTTTTTGTATATAAATTCATCAGAATAAATTAATATAAATTAAATAATACTTAAATGAATAATACTTAAATTAATAGTAATCAAAGAAGGATGAACAATTATGCCAACCTCTCTCATCACGCGCGATTATCCTAGGCCAGTCAATATCGAAATTGGAATTAATCCCTATGCGCCGGGAAGTTGTATGATTAGTTACGGGATGACGAAAGTTCACGTCACGGTGAGTGTGGAAGAAAAAGTTCCTCCGTTCCTCAAAGGAAGAAATGTGGGGTGGCTGACGGCCGAGTATGCCATGCTTCCTGGATCCACCCAGACGCGCATTGATCGTGATCGCAAAGGGGTATCGGGACGTGCCCAAGAAATTCAGCGCCTCATTGGTCGTTCACTTCGCTCCGTCGTTGATCTTTCTGTTATTGGCGAGAGAACGATCACCATTGATTGTGATGTGATGGTGGCCGACGGTGGAACACGAACGGCCGCGATCACCGGAGGATTTGTAGCATTGACTCAAGCTGTTTATAAATTAATGAAAGATGGAGTTTTGACGACAAATCCGCTTAAGTGCCGCGTCGCCGCTATTAGTGTGGGTATTGATAAAAATGGAAAAGTGATTTCCGATTTAAATTATGATGAAGATTCCACTTGTGAAACGGACATGAATGTTGTGATGACCAGTGACGGTCGCTACGTAGAAATTCAAGGAACGGCCGAGGGTGATCCCTATTCGCCTAAGCATTTAGAGGCCATGTTGATCTCTGCCAAAAAATCTCTCGTTCCCATATTTGAAGCGCAAGAAATAGTGCTCAAAGATTTTTCCCTAAGTTAACTAAGTTAACTAAGTTAACTAAATGAACTAAAGAGAATTCGTTTCATGATTGAATCTAATAAACAAATCCCTCCCAAATTGAAAATAATGGTGGCCACCACTAATGCGGGCAAGCGAGCAGAAATTTCTGACTTTTTTAAGACGGCAGATTTGTCGGTAGAAATTGATTTTTGTCAGGAAGATTTAAAAGTGGATGAATCGGGAAGTACATTTGCTCAAAATGCTTACCTAAAGGCCTGTGCCTATGCTGAGTATTATAAAAATGGCCTTGCCGTTTGCGCGGATGATTCTGGCCTTGTCTTGGCAGATTTTCCAGAGCTCCTTGGAGTACAAACGTCTCGTTTTCATGTAGAGCTTCCAACATACCAAGAGCGCGCCAATATTTTGCTCGCAAAATTTAGGGAGCATAAGATCTCAAATCCTGTGGCCACCTTTTATTGTGTTTTATGCCTGAGGGTTGGCCCTGCAGAGACCTATTTTTTTACAGGAAAAGTGAGAGGAACATTGGCCAGTGAATGGCGGGAAGGGGGCGGTGGTTTTGGATACGATGGCCTCTTCATTCCGGAGGGAAAATCCCAGACCTTTTCGGAAGATCCTAGTCTCAAATTGGCCTTCTCCCACCGTCAAAAAGCGATGGAGGAATTATTAAAATTTTTACGGCCGATTTACTCGCTTGGCGGTTCATTAGGCCCCCACAAAGGAAGGGCAATAAATTTACATTGAAATGGACAAAGTTCCAAAAATCCCTTATATTTTTTAAACTTTCCCTATTTATTAGTTGGGCGGAGAGCTAGAAGCTCATCCCTTTAATAGTCTCAAGAAAGTAATCGCACGGAAAAATTCATCTTATCTTAGTCGGGGCGTAGCGCAGTCTGGTAGCGTATCTGCTTTGGGAGCAGGTGGTCGTTGGTTCGAATCCAATCGCCCCGACCACTTTTTTGTCTGTCCTTTTTTATCATATTTATTTTTTCGATGTTTTTTGAGTTTTGCATCAATCAAATAGGACATTCGCATGCTTGGTAGAAACCACGAGTAAAGGTTTCTCCTGTTGAATTTTCTTTTAAGATATACTGTTCCAATTTGCTGCCTGGGTAAAACCTTGGATACTCTGTCAATAAATCATCATCCAGTGCCTTGTTTGTATTGCGGAAATCATAAAATCTATTGTTCAAATCTGTAATACAAATAGAGCGAATGTAATCTTTGAAACCAGTCCAATCTTTGCGTGTTTCCAATGTTTCAGTTGGGATATCAACTTGGCAGGCAGGGATTTGGTTTGCATTTAGTGTTTTAATATAATTGGCCGTATAATTACCTATTTCATCCAAAAGAACTATAGAGTGGTAGCTTGCGTCGTTTAATTGAGCGTGAATTAAGTCTGAAACTAATAAGCTTACAAAGAGGTTAAAATAAAAGAATGTCTTCATTGGGTTATCCTTTGTTTTTAATTTTTCAACATTTGTATTTTAAATTAAAAAAATACTTTAACTGTCGAATAAAAATAACTGTGTAAAAAGTAGCTAAGATTTTGAATTTAATTCCCACTTCCAAAGCTCTCCCGCCTTTGTCCGTAATCCCAATGGCAAATCGGTATACTCTCACTCTGTGATTGAGCACAATCTAATTTCATTATTTTTTGGAGCTTCTTTCTAAGGAAGATATTCAACACTCGAATTCCCTATTTCTTAGCAAGTGGACATCTACGTTTTGATCTAAAAAACGGCAGCCAATTGCCGTTTTTCATTGATTTTCGGCAGCTTGTTGCCGATAATTAAATTATGTACCAGAGAACCCTCAATCTTTCCCAATCCCTTAACAAGAAAAGCCATTTCTTGCTTGGCCCTCGGGCCACAGGTAAATCTTGGCTCGTTCGAAATCAGCTTCCGAAAGCACAGCACTTTGACCTACTTAATACGTCAACATTCGATCGTTTTCTTAGGCGTCCAGGATCCCTATACGAGGAGATCAATTCTCCCTTAGTTGTTATTGATGAAATTCAAAAACTTCCACGCTTGCTCGATGAAATCCATCGACTAATGGAAGAAAAAAGAATTCGTTTTTTGCTCACAGGTAGCAGTGCTCGCAAATTGCGACATGGTGGTACTAATTTATTAGCAGGCCGTGCACGAAATTTAGAAATTTTTCCTTTAACAAGTCTGGAACTGGGAAAAGATTTTGATCTTTTAAAATATTGTAATTTTGGTGGCCTTCCTATTGTGTACCAATCAGAAGACCCTTGGTTGGAACTAAGAGATTATGCCCACCTCTACGTCAAAGAAGAAATTCTAGCGGAATCTTTAGTGCGAAAAGTTGATTACTATGCCCGCTTTCTCGACGTCGTCGGACAAATTTCGGGAGAGGTTTTAAATTTTCAGCAAATATCAAGTGATTCAGGTGTGCCAGTGAGAACGGTCGCCAACTTTATTGAGATTCTAAAAGATACATTAATGGCATTTGAGTTGCTACCTTTTCAGAAAACAAAAAAAAGAAAATCCATCGCCAAGAGTAAAATTTTTCTTTTTGATGTAGGCGTAGGAAATTTTTTAGGTTCAAGAAAATCAATCCTAGATAAATCCCCAACCTTTGGAAAGGCCTTTGAACACTTCATCATTCAAGAAGTACGTGCTTACCTTAGCTATCGCCAATTAGATTATCCTCTGATGTATTGGAGAACCTTGGGGGAAACACATGAAGTAGATTGTTTAATTGGGAATGAGGTCGCCTTAGAAATAAAATCGAGTGAGCACTTCTCGGAAAAAATGCTTAGCGGACTTAAAGCTTTAAAAGAAGAAAAAAAATTTGGCAGGTATTTATTAGTTTCTAGAGACTCAATAGAAAGGAAAGTGGATCAAATTGAAATCATGCCCTATCAAATTTTTTTAGACAATCTCTGGGGCGGAAAGTTTTTCTAATCTCGCAAATCCAAGTAATTCAAGTGAAGTATCAAAATTGAAATGATAAATAAAAAATTTCACAAAAAAAGCAAAAAAGTGCTACCACTCTAGTTATTATTAGACTTTCCTCAAAACTAAAATGCTCATCCTGTATTAATTTAAAATAAAATTTTAAACCCCAAGGTAAGATGACTGCTCTGGTGTTTTTTATAAATATTATTAATCCGATTTTTTTAATTAGAATCGTTCTGTTTCATTTTTCTTTGTTTTCCGAATATTTTTTTCCATGGGTTTAAGTGACAACTGATGCCTAATTGACGCAACTCTCATAACAGAGGGGTGCTGGCACTTATGTCCTTATTATTTCGGATGTATAGATGGGCAGGCAATGGCTTGTAAGTTCGATTTTATGAAATTTGAAACTTAGAGTTGCAATTTTCGTGTCCAAATGTCATGATTGTATTCATGACTAAAATTTTGAGATTGGACTATTTAGAACAAATTAAGGAATCTTTTAAATCATCAAAGATCGTTGTTCTCATCGGTCCAAGGCAAATCGGAAAGACTTCGCTTGCAAAAGAGTATGGAAATATCCATAAAGAAAAATTCAAACAGGTTCATTTTTTTGACTTGGAAGATCCGACTGATTTCACATTACTTGAAAATTCAAAGTTAACCCTTGAGTCGTTGGAGGGATTACTTATTATTGACGAAGTTCAAAGACGCCCTGAAATGTTTCCGTACCTTCGAGTAAAATCTGATTCTCTCCAAAAGGGCTCCAGGATACTTTTGCTTGGGAGCGCTTCTAGGGATTTAATCGAGAAATCCGGAGAAACATTGGCAGGTCGTGTCTCCTATATTGAAATCAAAAGCTTAAATATTTTTGAATCGCAAAACTCTGAAAAACTTTTTTTTCGTGGAGGATTTCCACTTAGTTTTTTGGCGAAAAGTGAACAATTAAGTTATGAATGGCGAAAAAATTATTTGATTTCTTTTGTTGAGCGCGACTTAAAGTATTTAGGAGTAGACTTGCCTCCTCAGACCACTCGTAGATTTATGGAGATGCTTTGTGCTTATCATGGCGGCATATTTAATGCCTCTGAAATCGGAAAGGCCCTTGGTTTTTCTCACACATCAGCTCGAAAATATTTAGATGTTTTAGGATCCTCATTTATCATACGTCTTTTACGTCCTTGGTCTGAAAATATTTCTCAACGGCAAGTTAAATTGCCAAAGATGTATTTTCGCGACACAGGTATTATCTTTCATTTTTTATCCTTGCGAAATAAATTAGAGATTTCTAGGTCTCCAAAAATTGGACATTTTTGGGAAGGATTTGCGCTAGAAGAAACCATGAAATATTTTAAAATGGATTCTCACGATTGCTACTTCTGGTCCATACATCAAGGAGCAGAAATTGATTTGTTATGGATGAATCATGGAAAAAAAATTGGATTTGAATTTAAATATTCTGATTCCCCGAAAGTGACAGCGTCAATGATGAGTGCCATCGATATTTTAAAACTAGATAAACTTTATATAGTTTATCCGGGAGATAAAGAGGCAGTCTTGGGCAAGAAAATTGAATTGCTTTCCATGGATACATTTTTAAAAAAGGAAAAGAATCAAAAAAGTCCATAAGACTGGTGTGATAAGATAAGTTGTAGTGTAATTTGTAATTTTCATAGGATCTGTTTATTAAATTTAGCGTCGTTATTTTAAAAAAGTAAACCGCAAAGTAAGATGACTGCTCTCATGGTTTTTATCAATATTTTTAATCAGATTTTTTTAATTAGAATCGTTCTGGTTCATTTTTCTTTGTTTTCCAAATTTTTTTTCTCTTTAGGTTCATGTGGCGACTATTGCCAAATTGACGCAACTCTCATAACAAAGGGTGCTGGCACATATGACAATAGGTCAACCTACTGTTTTTGATAGATCAGGCTTTCAAATTTGATAGCTTGATAGCTTGATGGGTAGATTTATAGATTTATAGATTTATAGATGTAGAAGGGCAGACGATGGCTTGTAAGTTCGATTTTATGAAATTTGAAACTTGGAGTTGCAATTTTCATCAAAATTTTCTATTAAATTTAGTTGAGCAAGTTATTTGATTTTAGTTTGAAATTTACTCAAAAAGCATTTGTTTCAACACCAGCCTTATCTCATCAATTTCGTTTTGGCCAAGTCGGCCTTTGAATTTGATTAACCTTTTTTTATCTACTGTTCTGATTTGCTCGCATAGTGCCTGCCCTTTAATATTTTCAAAAATAGTATTCACTCTCGTAGGCCAATCTTTAATCTTTGTGCTGAGCGGAATCAAGATGATCGTGTTAAGATTTGTATTCATTGAGTTTGGACTTACGATAACGCAGTTTCTTGCGCCTTCCTGCTCACTCCCCTTGATTGGATTTAACGCCGTCAGGTAAACATCGCCTCTATTCATCGAGGTTTCCCATATTTGCTTCAAGCCATTCACGATCTGCTTTGGAAAGTTTAGCGTCTTTGAATTTCCAATTTTTGTTATGTGGCCTTCTTTTGGTGAAGGTAATGGAATTATGATTAGTAATCATTTCAAAATCATCAGAAACCTTGAATTTGTTATTTTTTAACTCTATTGAAGGAATAGAAAATCCATAAGAATTTCCAAACTTTTTTAATTTCACAGCTCCCATTTTCCACTTCCTTTTAAGCGAGATATCTAAAGTATAACATGTATTACATTGTATCGCAAATAGGATAAATATCTCCGACAAAATTTCCACCATTTGTTGCATCTTTTAGTAAATAAGTGCCACCACCCTAGCATTATGAAACTTGCGTCAAAACTAAAATGTTCATCCGGTATTAATTTAAAATAAAATTTTAAAGCGCAAAGCAAGATGATTGCTCTCTTGATTTTTATCAATATTTTTAATCCGATTTTTTTAGTTAGAATCGTGCTGGTTCATTTTTCTTTGTTTTCCGAATATTTTTTTCCATAGGTTTAAGTGGCAACTTATGCCTAATTGACGCAACTCTCATAACAGAGGGGTGCTGTCCCTTATGTCCACTTATGTCCATGTCCCTTATGTCCCAATTTTCAATAAGATTTTTTAAAAAGTGCCACCACCCTAGCATGACAAGACTTGCGTCAAAACTAAAATGCTCATCCGGTATTAATTTTATATAAAAAAATAAACAGCAAAGTAAGATGACTGCTCTCATGATTTTTATCAATATTTTTAATCCGATTTTTTTAATTAGAATCGTTCTGGTTCATTTTTCTTTGTTTTCCAAATTTTTTTTCTCTATAGGTTTATGTGGCAACTGATACCAAAATGACGCAGCTCTCATAACAGAGGGGTACTGGCACATATGTACAGGCACATATGTACAGGCACATATGTACATTAATACTGGAAACTCAAAACCGCATTTGTATAGATAGAATAATTTTTATAGGTAGTTAATAGGAATCTGTACTATATTTTCATCAATGAGTTCGAGCGTTTTTGCCGTGTTAACAACCACACCTACCTTAAGTTTCATGTCTTTCATCAAATTTTTTAAACCGATGAGTGATTTTGAGTTAATTGAAGAACTAAGTTTAATTTTAAATGGAAGAAATCCAAATGGCCCATCCACAATAAGATCTACCTCTGATTTATCAATTGATCGGTAGTATGAAAAATCAATTTGAGTTGAAAGTGTCGATTGAAAACCTCTAATAATTTCTTCTTTGGCAAAACTTTCAAAAGAGAATCCTGCAATTGGATGTAAGAGTAGAGAGTCAAGAGATGAAATTTTGAGTAGGTAATGAAGGATTCCTTGGTCTCTAAAAAATCCTTGATGAGATTTTTGAATTTTTTTTAGTAGATTTTTTTCAAAAGTTGGAAGGTTACGCCATACAAAAGTATCATTAATGATATCAAGATAATCTTGAACTGTTACAGAATTAATTTCAAGTGATCGTCCTATTTCACTTTTGTTTATTTGGTGGCCAGAAAATTGTGAAAGTAGTAATAAAAATCGACGATAGTTTTGCAAATTTAATTTTGGAAATAATCTTCGTATGTCCTGATTCATGTAGGAAGACAGATACTGATCCATCCATTGAGAATAAAAATGAACATTATCCTTATGTTCAAAATATGGTTCCGGATACCCACCATGAAACCAAATATGCAGGGCCGCTTTTAAATCGCATGAGGATTTTAAGGTTCGATATTCAGAAATTAATTTTTTTTTATTAACAAAATCATAAAATAAGGAAAGTGGTTTTTCGCAAAATTCGTTGATCTTAAAAGGGGCCAACTCAATGACGGCACATCGGCCTGCCAAACTTTCAGTTATACCTTTAAATATTTCGGGTGAGCTCGAACCGGTAATAATAAATCGATTTTTAATTTTCCGTTTTTCATCAATGACTACACGTAACTCGTTAAATAGTTGAGGAAACTGTTGGGCCTCATCGATAATGACATGCTCAGAATGAATTTGAAAAAAACTACTCATGTCTCGGGAAATTAAATTCCATGAATCAGTAGCTTCAAGATCATAATAATCCCATTGTGGACGAACTTTTTTAGCAATAGTGGATTTCCCACATTGCCTTGGGCCCAAGATTGCCACCACTGGGAAGATTTTAAGTAAATCATTGATTTTACTTTCGAGGTTTCGGTTTTTATCCATGATATTCAAATCATACACTTGAAAATCATGGGTGTAAAAGAGTAATTTTTATCAAAGAATTTCAAATAGCATTTCCAGCCAATAATAATAAATTTGAAATTCAAATGAGTTAGTGCACTAGAGACCTATTGGCATACTAAATAGGAAATGGGATTTTTAAAAAATTTCGTCACCGGCACAAGGTGGATGGTAGATTCCATCACTTTTTCTTCTGATCCTCCGTAAAGCAAATACAACTTGGCCTGAGGGTAATCTTTTTTAAATTCTCTTAAGCCTTGTAAATCTTTGGATTGAATTGTGGCCGCAGACTTGACCTCAAAGGCACGAAATCCCTTCGCTCCGTAAATAACAAAATCAACTTCCAAGTGATCTTTGGTGTGCCAATAAAAAAGTTCATATCCCATTTCCATTTGATCATTCAAGACTCTTATTTCATTGAGTACCAGCGTTTCAAGAGCGAAACTATTTATTTCGGCGTCGCTATCGAGCGGCCCGACAGGCCTGAGAGAACGGTAGACACCTGCATCAAAATAATAAAATTTTCTCTTGGTAATTAATTCTCTTTTAGAGCGTTTTGTAAAAATTGGTAATTCCACCGAAAGAAGCAAGTCTCGCAGTATCGAAAAATAATCTTCCACCACTTTTCTATTTATTCCTGCCTCACTTGCAATGTTACTGATGACTAGTGGTGCACCCTGGGAAAAAGACGCCGTTTGCAAAAATCGAGCAAAGGCCTCTAAATTGCGAGTGAGTCCTTCTCCTTGTATTTCCTCTTTGAGATAAGTTCGTACGTAGGATTGTAAAAATTTTTTGGGTTCATCCCCAGTGATACTTAAGGGAAGTGTTCCGTATTGAAGTGCCCTCTTAAGATCAAAATCTTTTTTTAATTCTGTGGCGGTCAGTGGGTACATTTCGTAGGTGAGTGCTCTTCCAGCTAATAAATTTACTCCCACTCTTTTCAGTTTACGAGCGTTAGATCCAGTTAAAATAAATTTAAGATTTTTTAGTTCTATTAGGCGATGTACTTCATCGAGTAACTTTGGGACTTTTTGAATTTCATCGATGATAACAAATTCGTTTTTTTTATTTTCAGGAATGTAATTTAAAAGTTTTCCGGGGTTGGCGAGTAATTGATTAAAAATTTCATCCTCTAATAAGTCAATATAGGTGGCATTTTTAAAGTTTTCTTTTAGCCAACTTGTTTTCCCGGTGCCGCGTGGGCCGAAGAGAAAAAAACTGGATTTCGATTGAGAGCTTTGTTTTAATAATCGCAGATAGTTGGCCATATAATAAATGGTAAGCTTAAGTCCATTTTTTGTCAAAAAATGGACTTTGGAGGGAAATTTTTTCGATTCGTATATTAATTATTTTTTTTGAATTCATTTAATAATTGTATTAGGCAGGGATTTAAAATTTTACTGTGTCAATCCTCCTTGCCTCGCACATTAGGTCTCGCTGCTTCTTTGGACATTGCTTTGGCACACTCTCAATTTTCCTTATAAAAAATGTATAAATGGCGCACGAGTGTTTTTAATTAAGGCCAATTTTTTTTCGTTTTTTTGGTAAAGTAGGTAATTCTGCCTCAAGGGTATCTAGTCGTTCAAATACTATTCTAAAAAGTTTGGTTGTCCCCTTTTCTAGATCATGAATTTTATCGGCAAGAGTTTGATCAGAAGCTAAAACCCTTCGAAGTTTAACAAATGATCGCATGATTGAAATATTGACTTCAATGGCCGTGTCACTATTAAGAATCGATGTTAACATTGCCACACCTTGTTCTGTAAATACATAAGGAAGATAACGTCGTCCACCACGCCCCTGTTTCTTTGAGGTCACAAATTGTGACCTCAATGACTCGTACTCATTGGCGGTCAACTGGAACATGAAATCTCTAGGAAATCGCTTCATATTTCTTTTGATCGCTTGGTTAAATACTTTTGTTTCAACTTCATAAAGCGAAGCTAACTCTTCGTCGAGCATCACCTTCAGTCCCCTGATAAGATAGATCATCTTTTCAATTTTTACCTCGTTCACAATCATAAAAATCTTTTCTCCTATGAGATCACTATTGATTATCTTGAAAAATTTAAAATTTCTTTGAACTACGTGAGAAAATAGCCGTAATGACAACAGCTACGCAATAATTACAGAGAAAAAACTTGGAAATTTCATTTTTGAAAAAATATTTAACTACAAATTTTTCTTGATTCATTAGTTCGGTGGATTAAATCATAGCTGTAGTGACGAAAAAGCATGATTCGGTAAATCCGAGTTAAGCAAACGGAGGTATACCCATTGGAATTTGGTTTTCATGGTAGTGGATGAGGTTCCAAACCAAAGGTTTGCAAGGCGTATGGATATACGTCGACGACGAATGCGCACCATGAAAACCAAAGTGCGATGGGTATAATGTTTAAATATTTTCTAGGGAGCGTGATTGACTGAGGCCAGGAGTACCAACCCGAAATTTTAACCGGAAAAAAGCAGGGTTCAAAGGGAGCGAAATTCTAACATTAGACCTACGGATTTACCGAGCTCATATTGGTTGATTAATGCCAGTGATAGGTTTTATGGGATCAATTAATATATTCCGCGAACCTGGTGCCGCTATTAAACTTAAACCATTAATGAGAGAAATTTATAGTAGACCTGGTGAAAAATTTATTTCAATATTTATCACTTCTGTGAGGTTTTATTAATGCAAAATATATACGGGCCCTGTCCTTGTGGTAGCGGGAAGAAATTAAAATTTTGTTGCCATCAAAAATTGGCCGCTATTGATCCAGCTTCACTTTTGAAACAAGCGGCAAGCTTCCGTGTTCACGAGTGTTGGATCATGGAGGATTGGGAGGATGGTGGGTTGGCTCCTATCCTTGTTGTACGTCAACAGCCAAATTTTAAGTACCAATTTGGATTGTACCTTGTTGATTACTATTGCCTTGGGGTAAAGAGTACAATTTGTGACGTGAATGTTGCGTACGGAAAAATAGAAGAGATTCAATCAAGAACGCCCTATGCGTGGTTGGAATTTGACTATCAAGATGCCCGTGGCCTGATTTTAGGATCGATTGAATACGCTCGTGGACTTGGGTTTGCGCCAGATGTTGGCTGGGAAAATTCAAAACACTTAGTTGAGGCCAATACCCCATTTGATAACAAGTTCACATTTGGTATGGATGGAAAACCCTTGTTTATCAACGGCCCCGATGATGATGTTGCCTCCATAATGAAGACTCTGCAAGGTAAGGATATTGGATACACGATCGGAGGCCAAGAGATTATGTTTTAATTGATTTTAGTATTTTTAAAATGTGAAGCTTCAAAGATTTGCAGCTTAAAATTTTGCTATTGTTCCATACACTGAACTTTTTAAAATTAATTCAGTGCATGGTTCAAATTATAAATTACTAATTTCGTTTTTTATTTTTAAAATTATTATTACCAGAAAATTCAATAGGCGATAACTTTTCCAAAGTTGGAAGTTTCTCTTCTTCAGATACAACTATGCAAATATAATAATTTATAAGAGAATTATCGGCAATAAAGACTTCTTCAATTTTTTTTACATATTCTTCTAATGAGTAGCCGTATTTTTCATCTAATTCATTGCAATTTTTAACTTTTATATCTTCGAAAGCATTGCTAAAGTTTTCATCTCCACATTTTGCAATTATATTTAATTTAGCTACATTGCATGGATCTCCAAATGCAGTTGTAAAGTGTAAGGCCATTAACAAAGTAATTAATTTTTTTACCATAAAATCCTCCAAAAAGTTGTTGTGTAAAGGTATTTTAATTGATTAAAAAACTAGTGCTAGTGCTAGTGCTAGTGAAAAATATTTATTGAATTGGCTAAATTTTATTCACTATACTAAGTCTATTTTTAATCTTCGAAGAAAAAAACAATGATAAGGTCATGAAATGAATTCCAATAACCAATATAATGAGTTAGACAGACCGATCAACTTTTCGTATCAGACCCCAACTGCTTCATTTTTGAAATCCATTAAGGACAATGATGCGTGCATCGAAATTCTAAATCAAAATCGAATCCTCATTGAAAATGTATATTATAAACAAAACATTCCTGGTTCCATTTCAACAATTTTTATTCGCAAATTTATTTTGCAAAAATTGCTTGAGGCGCTTGAATTACTTCCTCTCGATTTTGGTTTTGTTATTTTTGATGGTTTTCGAAGCAGGGAATTGCAGCGAGGACTTTATGATTCGATTTATCGCTCACTAAAAATTAAACATCCCAATCTCAGTGAAAATGAGTTGGCGCAAGAAACAAGAAAATTTGTGGCGCACCCACACGACCCGGGGCACTTTGAAGTGCCGCCGCACCTGAGTGGAGGCGCTATCGATATTGGCCTAACCTACCACGGAAAAATTCTTAATATGGGTACTGCCTTTGATGACTTAACAGAAATGGCGAGCACGGATTTTTTTGAAAAAGATTTTGATCCAAGCTTTTGCCTTGATAAAAAATCGTGGATCGATTTTAGAAAAAATCGCCGTCTACTTTTTCACTCTTTATCTTCCGTTGGTTTCACTAATTGGAAACATGAGTGGTGGCACTTTGATATTGGCAATTGCGTTTGGGCGCAAGAATTTGGGTTAAGTTGGATTTACGGCCCCATGAAACTCAATAATTAGGATTTCAAGTAAGGGCCAATTAATGAAAGTTAAAGTTTAAGTAAGCGTTTTTGTGTTTTTCAGTTTTAATCTTGGCCGACTTAACTTAGCCTGCCAAGTGAATTGATTGGGCATTGTAAAATAAAAATTAAGGCGACTTCAGTTTTTTATCATTTAACTTCAGTTTAATTTTTTTTTAGTCGCAATAATTATTTGTATTCAAAAATTCTTGAGTGTCTTTCGCAAGGTCACTGTAAGAGACAAGATCATTAGTTTTAAATTTTACTTCTCCGCGAACGATCTCTTTTTTGTTTTCATTTAGCTCAAAATTTTCGATAGCGTATAAATTTCCAAAGACTGGATCAACATCAGAGCAACTAGATCTTGCTTCTTTAATAAGCACAGCAATTGTTTTTCCACTATTGCTTTTAAAACGAAACCAACAAGTATTAGGTTTACGGAAAGATTCCGACTGACGAATGGAGTCGGCCACAATTTCAAACGCTGAATCGCAGTTGTAGACTTGAGTTTTTCCTTGGTAGGTACATTCACTGACGCCATTTGTTAAGTAATTGCCCAAATTTACTTGCTGACCAACTGCCACTTGGGCATTAGTTGTCGAGGCCAAAGAAAGTCCTAGAGTGAGAAATACCAAAATGTTTTTCATTCGATGAATCATAGCACCTCCGTTAAATTACGTTGTTTTGATTTAAGTTCTTTAGGTGAGACAATTCAATATGGCAAATCAAAATTCGAAGAAGATTAGGTTTTGGCCGGTTTTAGGCCTATTTCAATAAGGGTTTCTGCTTTGTCTCCAAAAACATAGTGGGAAAGAATTCCAAGTTTAAATTTATTTATGAAATCCATATCAACTCTCGTAGTTTTGTAAGTTTGCAAGGCTTTGAAAATTTCTTCTAGACTAAGACGAGGTTTCGAGGATTGATCCTGGCAATCCGCAGATTGAGGAATCTCATACCAGGTTTCCTAAGGGTTTCGATCCAAGGATTTAAATTGAAATGTTGAGTTGCAAAATTTACGAGGGACATAGGTAGTTTTAGAAATTCATGTGGGTGAAATTGGAAAAATTTTCTTAATCAAATTGAATTTTATAAATATGGTATAGTTTTATTATTTGACAAGGAATATCAATGAAATTCATAAGATTGGATTATTTACTAGGGACCATTTTGTCAGTATTCATTGCGAGTGGCGCATGGGCTGCATTTCCATGTCCATCCTCGCCCTACTCCCCGTTTAATATTCAAAATTGGTTTAGTGAGGTTAATCAAGAGTTGAGAATTGACCCCACCCTCAAAAGGGATGGAGTTGAAGCGCGCACTAAAGATTGCTTTGTTAATAATGATCAGGAGTGGAGAAATTTCAAAGAAAAATATCTCAGCTATGTTCATCAAAAGTTTTTTGGTTCGTTAAGCTTTTTTGATGAAAGTGGTCGGAAAATTCAAATTGTTGAAATGGACTTGTTAACTGTGAATAAATTTTTGGAGGTAACAATAGTCCTTCCGAAAAATACAGAGACATTTCTAAATTTAATTAAACAAACAAGTGATGAAAATTTAAAAAGTTTTCTATCTTCAGCTTACAAATATTTAAAAAAGAGTGAACCATCTGCAAATCCCACAACGTTCATGGAAGTAATTAGTCGCTGTCGCGAAATTCAAGAGGTGTAGTGACGGAAAAGCCGTCCTTGTTTAAAATACGATTCTTACCAAATCCATCGAAGGATTTTCGTGTTAAAACAGGGACGGCATAATGAGTTTCGCTTACGATGGCCTC
>JARXAH010000073.1 GCA_029865945.1 Bacteriovoracaceae bacterium
AAGGCCCTCTGGAAATTTCGTCACGACTAGGACGACGTTTCGAGGCTTGCTCCTGGCAAGCCGCAGATTTGAAGGCCAACAGCTTGGCGTTCAAAGGAGTCCGTAGAGTGGCGAAATTTACGAGGGACCTAGGTAGTTACCTTTTTTTATCTCTTTTCTTTGTTGTTAAAAAAAACCAAGACACGTTTTTTTGCAAAACCTTTATTAACATAGTAATGACCAGGAAAATTCCTGGTCATTTTTGTCTTAGTCAAAATTTAAATTACAACGAACGAACGATTTCAAAAGGAGCAAAATCAATATATTTTGAATCTTCTGTTCCCTTTAGCCAAATTAAGCAATTCTCACCTTTTACAACTATAGGGGATCCACTTGAATCGTGTCCTTCCGGTAAGTGAGAGCGGCCAAATTATTTGAGGGACGGTTTTCAAATTATTTGATGGCCGCTTAAATCTATTTTTTTTGTTTACTCTTCGATGAATTGCTAAATAATTCAAAAAAAATCTTTCATCTAAGTGATCTACATCTTTCGACATCTCCTCTGAAAAAAAATTGTCGACCATTATCATCATGATTTTGTAATTTTCTGCACCATGATCCACAAGTATATTTATTAATTATTTGCTCATCAATTATTTTGATGGAAATTTGGACTATTATTTTTTTAATAATTTTTAACGAATTAGGCCATCCTGGCGTCAGGGCCCCTGGCGGACCCTGAAACCCGCCTCGGGCTGCCCATCGTGGGCAACCCGTCACAATCCTTCCCGTAGATTTGAGGAGGAGGCCCAAGTAATTATTATCCGATAACTGAAAATCGGAATTTTCCCTAACATGCCTTAGATACTTTTGTATTTTTGTGTTCCATTTTACCCATTTGCTTTCTTTTTTTTAATTTTGTTTCAAAAAAGAAACGTATAATAGGTAAAATCAACTTTATCTAGACATCTATTGCGTGAATATATTGGCCATCACCAAATTTGCTTTTTTTGAGGTACTCAATAGACGTAAAAAAATTATTATATAATCTTCCTTTGGGTTGTTTATTCTAATCGCTGCCAATAAATCATTCGGGAGTATTTCGATTTCACCTAGGAATTTTCCTTTTAGCTCTTTCCAAAATTTAGTAGTTGGGAAAAAATCCTTCCACCAACCACGCCACCTCTTGAGTGTCACGAGGTCGATATCAAATTTTACAGCTATTTTTTTTAACTCTGTCGCTCTCCCGTTAAGCATCGCGGAGATTAGTATTATGTAAATGGACCAGTAAACAAAACGCCCCATGAACCTTGTCGAACCAGGCATGGCCCTCCTTCGACATCCTTCCCGAGAACAGCAGAAGCTGAAGCATAAGGATAGATCGTTAGGTAGGTCTTTGATTCCTCGAGGTTTTCGCATGTAGTTGGCGATGTGAACAGGAGCATTGCAGTGGGGACAATTTTTGTCTTTCGTTTGTTGCGCCAGATCTTGATCAGTTTTAAACAGGAACTCAAAAAATTCCTTACTCTGAAAATAGTTCTGATACATATTAGTGGCACCTTTTGTTCATGGAAACGGGTAGTTGCTTTGTAATTCACTACACTGTTTACCAGGAATAGGATGCATCTATTTTTTTTAATATAAATACAATACAAAATTATCAGGATATATGCAGGTCGACTTATCGTTTCCCTCACTTAATTTGAACAAAACATCAAGAAACTCCCTCAAATAAATTGTCCATTCTCAGATTATGCCGAAGTGTTAGCTCGCGAAGCGAGTTGCACGGTTGCGCGACTTTGCGCTCATGTCGACAATCAAGCAGGCATAAAATTTTACGACCGAGAAAACTGGTCTCGACGAGCAATTGCTTTTCAAAAAGTGATTAAGTAATGATGGATACTTGAAGCGCACGAAGTATACTTAGCTTTTTTGTAGATGACGATTTTACAATTTTTTTATTCCCACAATGGGATTTGCAAAATTTTTTTTAAAAATCTCAAGCAACAACATTTTCTTAAGTAGAGCTTTACTTACTTGCGCTTAAGCTCAATGAGCATTTCATTTCTTCTTAAAAACGGCAAAGTCCAAGGGGGATTGTAGCCAGCAAACATCCCCTCCGAGATGAGTTCAAAGTCTTGTTGCCCTTTCATCCAGTCTTTTAGTTGTTGGGACTTCTGTGCGTTTTTCGTTTCTCTCCAGAAACCTGAGAAAGTGATAGCGGCAACGAATTTGTTATCTATTTTTTCAAATGAAATTCTCGGATCATTGGGAACAGGCAACGTTTCAAGAGTGAAATGCGAGGGCATACTAAAAGTCATCGTCCAAGACTTATTTTGATTGGGGGAGATGATCACAGGCGCTGTCATCGAAATTTTTTCATTTTCTGATTTTTGAACAACCGGAGCTGTCATAGAAATTTTTTGCTTAGTCTTATTTTTGCCAAAGATATAGCCTGCTAAGATTCGAAATCCTTCACTTTGAGCATCTTGGAAGCTGCCAGTGATGGTTGTTTTTGCAACGATATAACTATCGTATAAACGTATTTCTTTATCTTGATCCTTCGTTATAATTTTGTAGGAGGGTTGTTCTTCACTACCTCTGCCAAATAATGAGCAACCAGCAGTAAGTAAAACCATTAGCGCTCCCAGGGTTAATTTTTGAATCATCTCATTGCAACTTTTTAAGATTGATTTAACAATTTATCGTCATGGATATTGATCAAGCTAAACTCATTTAACATGATACTTTTTTCTTGCACTTCAATCGTGGCACTAAAACGAAATAAATTTTCCACTATATCCTGCAACTCTACTTTAATATCAAGCGTATCACCAGGTCTGGCAAAATGTTTGTACTTGGCCTTGTGAATTGCACGTAGAACACCAAGGGCCCAGCCTTTCGTTTTTTCTGAATCGTAATCTTCAATGGGACTATGCTTTTCTGCTATCAAAAGGCCAGCAGCTTGTGTGGTCATCTCTTGCATAATCGAACCTGGCACAATAGGGGCGTTGGGGAAGTGTCCTAGAAAATAAAATTCATCTCCCTTGGTGATACTTTGAGCATGCAAAAAGGTAGAGGAGTGCTCAATCACTTTGGAAATAAAAAGGTAGGGCGGGCGGTGATGTAGGCGTTTTTGTATATTCATCATAAAAAATTCCAACTTAAAAGCATAAATTTCATAGTCCAAGCACATGTTCTTATCCAGTTAGTTTTAATTAACTTTGCAATAAGGTGTTGATCTTTGGAGAGGAGAAGTTGGTTGTGCAAAGGAACCTGAATAAAAAACGTCGACAACCAAATAAGGACAACGAGAAGTAAGCAAACGAGATTGAGAAAATGGTAGGACTGATAAATACTCCAACAGGCGGAGGTTAACTCTGAAACCATTAAGGGTAAAGTAAGATAGGAAATGCTTCGCTGATGAAACAACATCGCTTTTGGAAATTCTTTTTCGTCGTAAAAATGAAAACTAGGGTAGTGGAGGATTTGAATGATCCAAATAAGAACAACCAAACCGAAGGTAATCAACAGATGAAATTCATCAGTAAAGAAAAGTTTTATCACGTTTGTACTTTTCTTTTAAGATGTTGAAAAAAGATGGCCACCAAATGAGATCGTTAAAAATAATAATAATTCCAAAGGATAAAGGGAAACGGTGAGTTAAAAGGGCCTGTGCAAAACCAATTGGCCCAAAAATTTTTCCTAAAAAACCAACTAAAACGATGGGAAAGTGTTTATAGGGATCGCTTGCCGCAATCCAGTAGCCCAATCCATAAACTCCCACAATCATTCCTACGCATTGCCAAATTTCTGGGTAATTATTTGGCTCCATACCTAAGAGGTTAAATAAGAAATTGGGAAAGAGAATGACCCACGCCCCCCAAACAATATTATAAATGGCCGCTATTTTAAGTACTTTCATTTTATTCATTCTCTTTGTTATTGTTCATGGTAGTATGAACAAAATGAAAAAACAATCTAAAGCTCAGAAGTTGAATAAAGAATTCCAAGAGCTATCCTTATCCATCGGAAATTTTATTCGCTATTGGGGCTTTAGGCGAGTGCACGGTGCCATATGGACTCAGCTTTATTTATCTCGAGGCCCACTCAGTTGCACACAGCTGGTTAAAAATTTAAAATTATCAAAGGCGTTAATCAGTCCGGCGCTAGAGGAGCTTTGCGGGTATAAATTAATTGAGCAAGTCCCTTCTTCGAACGATAAAATGAAATATTATCAAGCGGTGAGTAATGTAAGGGATGTGGTGAAAAGTATCTTGAAAGCTCGAGAAAAAATGATGCTTGATGAAATTAATAAACATTTTTCAAAGTTCTTGGGTAAAAATTCAAAAAATGCAGTTCTTGATCATGCAAGAATCCAAAATATGCAAGAGATGATTTTGTCGGCGAACATGATGCTTGAATACATCTTGTCTGAAAATGAAGTATTTAATTTTCCTAATCAAGATGAGGGAAGTCGATGAAGTTTTCTTATCTCAATCGCTCCTTTGAATTAGTAAAACTTCTTACCCAGTTGGGAATTAAGGAATTCCAATCAAGTGATCTAAAATCCAGATTCGAGCAGGCCTTGCTCATTTCCAAATCACTCTCAAAGCTTAAAGGCGCGGCGATGAAGGCTGGCCAACTCTTAAGTCTTGATCTCGATGATTATTTTCCAAAAGAGGCAATCGAGATATTAAGCCAACTGCAAAATTCAGCGACTGCTTACCCCTTTGAAAAAATAAAAATAATCCTTAAGTCTGAACTCAAATCTGAAAATATTGAACTGATGCAATCTCTTTCACCCGTTCCACTAGGTGTTGCCAGTATAGGGCAAGTGCACAAGGCAAGCTACCTGGGCCAAGAAATTGTACTTAAAGTTCAGTACGCAGATTTAGTTTCTTCGGTAGAGTCTGACTTGATGCTACTGAAAACGATCGCGCAAACATTTTGTCAGGTAAGTGGCCGCAAAATGAATTTAAAACCCATGTTTGAAGAATTTCGCTCAATCTTATATCAAGAGTTAGATTATAAAAAAGAAGCGGATTTTCTTTTGGAATATAAAGAAAAATTATCGCATTATCAACCAAGAGCAGGCCTTACTTTTAGAACCCCACGAGTTTTTCCAGAAATTTCCACTTCAAAAGTTTTGGCGATGACGTTTGAAAAAGGCGTCTCCTTGCGTGACTGGATGAACTCTGGCCCCAATGAAATTGATCGTTCCCTCGTGGCCACATCTCTTATTGATTTATATATTCATGAATTTTTTGATTGGGGTCTTGTTCAGACAGATCCTAACTTAGGAAATTTTTTAATTGATCAAGATGAATCGGGAATTCATATTTGCCTCATCGACTTTGGAGCTACTAGGCATTACAGCAGAGACTTTATTGAAAAATATATTCATCTTCTTGAATTGGTCGTAAGCAATAAAAGATTAGAGCTTAAAAATTTCTTGATTGAATTTGAATTTATGGATCAAAGGGAGTCAGACTCTGCCTTCCAATCCTTCGAAAAATTGCTTCAACTGTCAATTACACCATTTTTTAACAGTGAGTCGAAAAATAACTATTTTAATTTTGCAGACTTAAATTTTTTAGAAGAATCTAAAATTGCGGTCAATAATCTCACTCAAAAATTAGTCTATTCACCACCACCTCATTCCATTTTATTTCTCCACAGAAAATTGGCAGGAGTCTATTCTATTTTAAAAAACCTTAATGCCAAAATTGATATTTCACCCTACTGGCAAATGATGATGGATTTATCTAACAAGCACCATTAATTGAAATAATGCCCAATTTTTACAAGGTTACTTGCATAATTTTTCATTATTATTGTAAGATGCCGAAAATTTAACCTCCAAAGGAATACAATGAAATCCAATCTTTCTCTTCTTTCTGTTTTAATCGTTAGTTTTTATTGTCAAGCATCTCTCGCATGTATCGGGCCTCGTGTTCAAATCAATGATGATACGGTCATCACTTACGATCGGTTGATTGATTTAGATTTAGGAAAGACTAGTGGCCAATATTTTACTAGTGATTACATAGATCAAACATTGATATTGACTGACAGTAATAACAATTATCCATACCGACTATTAGTGGTCGAATATATCAATGATGATCGCAGGATTGCGACTAAATACCAGGTGACAGACTTAACATTAAATAAATCTGCTACCTTCACACTTGAGTATCAGAAAGGTAGTAAAGGAATCAATCCTCCCGCGATTCCTGAGCCCATTGATCTGGCAAAATTCGATGGAAAAGTTATTGGCTGTGGTGGCAGTTCAAATTAGTTTTGCCTTTTCCATCATCTGATCTCCCTAATTAGTCTGTTACGTGGTAACTGCAATGTGTGGCGAAATAATCAATCATGGTGGTGGCAAAATTACTTAAATCACCATCATGATTAAAACGAGGAAGGCCAAAAAGGGTAGGCAATAATGAGTTCTTTATCTTAGTTAAAATTTCAATTCTTACTTTTTGCATGTCTTTGTTTTCAATCAATGCAACGTTAGCGATCAAGGCCGAGAGCATTTTATCTAAGTGTTCATAATTAAAATGTGAGGGATCATATTTGGATGCCAGCAAGTCTAAGAAGCTATCTTGATTGAGGAGCAATCGAATTTTTTCAGGAAAAGTTACCATTAAAACGGGTAGCAAATTGTATTCAAAAAATTTCTCATTATTCACCATACTAAGTAAAGTATCGAAAAAATAATCATTAAAGGACCTTCCAGATTGGAGATTCTGTCCGTTAGGAAGATTATTAATTTGATTTGCGAATTGATCAAAAGATTGTTTTCCTTCGTAGGAATTTAGAATCATAAGCGATTTCCAAATATATTCTGATAAAAAACGAACCCGTGCCATGGCCGATAAATCATTTACTTGAAGATTTTGAGTGGCCCTTGAAAATTCGCTCATGTAATTCACTAAATCTAGTAGAAACGCTTTAAACACATCCTCGTATAATTGATGATTATTTTCATCGGAAGGAAGAAAGTGGACGATAAAATCTAATCTTTCTAGGGCCGTTTTGTAATGGCCACCATCTGCAAATTGATGGTCACCTTGAATGGTGTCGCCTTTAAAAAAAGCATCAGCTAGGTGCCGAATTCTGAATAGGTCAATATCATTTTTTTGTGCCTGTTGAAGAATTTGAAAGAGTGAAGCTTGAATCACTCGGTAAGCGTTCCAATACCGATCATAATACTTACCAAGCATGGAGTGACCAAATTTAGTAGTTCCGAATTCCATAAAGGTGGCCAAAGCAATTCTCTGCCAATAAAGCATGTTTTGCTTATCAGAATCAGGCAAACTTTTATAATGCTCTACGGATCGTTCCAGTAAGGTAATGGCAGTATTAAGTTTTGAGTCTGTGAGAGTCTTGTTGCTATATTGCTTAAAAATCCAATCTGCCAATTTCATGGGAAGACTAAAAAAAATAGCTTGCTGGTGAGTGTAGGGGAGAAAGCGAAATTCATTGCTGTTAAAATGCTTTAATAAGTCTTGCAATTGATTATCAGTTGTCGTTTCCGCAAATGACTTCTGTGATCCACCAACATCAAAGAAAGCAGTAATTCTCGCATCCAAGCCTTTTTTATACATATGTTCGTACATAGATTTGTCATTGAAAAATTCTTTTGCTAATTTGAAAAAACTTTCTTCAGGTTCATTGCCCGCCACATTAGTCAGTATATCCCATGCAGAATTCAAGGTTTCATAAGGAAGATCAACCGTGCGCGATGACAACGCCTCTTGCATCACTTGCCTTGCAAAAGGAAACTCATCTAAATTTTTTAATGAGACTTTGGGAAATAAGGATTTTAAAACTCCTCCTAACCATAGAACTCTTTTCAGTCCATATGTATTTCCATACGTTCGTGCGTACTTATAGTCAGACCAATTGCTAGCTATCGTTGAGACTAAAGATTTTTGGATGGCAGATATAAAAAGTTTTATTTGAGGATCTGAGGAATTGAAATTTTTTTCAAAAAAGTCTCCAAGTAGAGAAATAGTTGAATAGTCTAAAAACGTAGAATCTGACGGTTCTTGCGAAGCATATCTATTAATTTTTGTCGTTAGTTTGCTAAGGATATATGGGTTTGTCATCAAAGGAAAATTCCAAGAGTAGAGCGATACTAGATTTCTTAGATCATCACTTAAGTTTGTTGAAGATCTAACTTTTATTTTTTCAATTCCTTCCGTTAGGTAAGGATGTCTGAATAAATTTTTTTTAAAATCAATTATAAATTTCTTGAAATTATTTTCAGTAGGATTCAAGGCCAAATCATCAAAAATTTTATTTGGAACTATTTCATTGGCGCTGCTTCTAACATTAAATAATGTTTCATAAATAGATAAGGCCAAGCGAGGTGAAATACTAAAATGATCATGGGAGGATGCGTTTTCAGTGAAGAGCGAATAAAAATCACTCATCAACGAAAAGTTAGGGAATTGTTTTTGAAAAATAATAAACGAAAATTTTTTAAATGCAGAATTTCCTAATAAATTATGAAAAGAATGATTTATATAAACTAAGTTTAATAATTCCAATTTAGCTGTTTGATTTTTACCATCAAGGATCGAGTCGATGAGATCATTGTTGCTGATGGAAATATTTAACTTGTTTCGTAGTCTATTCATTCCTGTATCAATATTACCAGAGTATTTTATTTCCATGATCGTCGCAAAAAAAAGCATATACTTTTCTTTTTCAGTTGATTCCATCAGTTTTTTTAAATCGAGCCAATTTTTTGGATTACTTGATTTTTTTTTATACAGATAAGTTTGAAAGAAATCATTGAGCAATTTAAATTCGATTGAATTGTATCCAGGGCCATCATTAAGTAATTTTTTTAGGATCGGAAGTTCCGCATCATTTTCAAAGTCTATAATGGGGTTGGCCAGCAAGAGAGTAGGTAGAAAGCATATCAAACTGATCAACTTTTTCATCAAGTTCTCCCTCAAAAAATAAATTCTTACTATGAGCTTAAAGGGAATTAAATAAAGGTCAATCGAGACATGTTTTTCCTCTCCTTAGGGTCTGAGTTCGCAACCGATTATCTTAGGAGTGGATGCAAAATGGGTAGAATAATTGGCCTAAGCGTGTTATTCGGTGAGAACAAAGTACTAAGGAGTTGTTTTGAAAAAATTTCTATTTTTATCTTTTATTTTTATTTTAGTTAGCTGCGAAAATCATTCAAATTCTAGTGACTTAATAAATGACCAACAAAGTAATAATTTAAATCCCGATTCCTCAGATCAAAATGAGATGTTTGCGGGAAAAAGCTTAGATCAAGTCCTGGAAGCTAAGTACGATGAGGCCGAGCTTGTTTGTGAATTAAGTGCTCAAAAAGACTTTTCGTTTATGCCTCGCAGAGGTGCTTGGAAGAAATTTTCTTGGGATTTATTAAGCAATACCCAAGTACTGCGAACATTTACTTTGAATGCCTCAGTAGATCCACAGCAATATAGTGAAATTAATGTTACCATTGATTCCGTCAAAATCGTAGATTATGTTGAACATGTTGGGCCTGAGGGATCGATCTATTTACTAAAATACACTCCAGTTATTAACTTAAGTTATCAATTAGAATATTTATTCTCTTATACTCCTGGCGTTAGCACTCAAGGAAGAGAGCAAAAAAAAATTATTATTTATGAAAAATTTTTAAACAATCCTTTTTTTGAAAGTCAAAGAGTCAATGATCAAAATGTATTTGACCCAGAATGGTATTTTATAGACTTTAGATGCACCCTAAAAACGAAAATTAGGCCAGCTTACGCAGATCATTTTCGTGCCCAAGGCAAATAACAAATTAATAACTAATAACTAAGACGAGGTCTATGAAATCTGAACTCCTTCTTCCCGTTGGTAATAGAGAAATGTTGTTAGCGGCCATTCATCATGGCGCCGATGCCGTATACATGGGAGTTCCCTATTTTAATGCGAGAGGGAGAACGACCGACTTTGAATTAAGTGATTTAAAAGAAATGATTGATCTCGCCCACCTCTATGGGGTGAAAGTGAATTTGGCCTTTAATGTGGTCATTTTTGAAAATGAATTTACAAAAGTGATTTCACTGCTTCAAGAAATTATTCCCATGGGCCCAGATGCCTTTATTGTGCAAGATTTAGGATTGGCCAGTCTCATCCGTTCTATCGCACCCGAGCAGCGAATTCACGCCTCAACCCAAATGACAGTGACGAATGTTGATGCCATAAAACTTTTGGAAGATTTAAAAATTGATCGCTTTGTATTGGGCAGAGAAAATTCTCTTTTGGAAATTGAAAAGATCAGAAAGGAAACGGACAAAGAGTTAGAAGTTTTTGTCCACGGTGCTCTTTGCGTGGCCTACTCTGGCCAATGTTTCACTTCTGAATCTATCGGTGGAAGAAGTGCCAACCGTGGTCAATGTGCTCAAAGTTGTCGATTGCCGTATGAGCTTTATGTCGACGGAATAAAAAAAGAAATGGGTGATAGAAAATATTTGGTTTCCCCTAAAGATTTAATGGGAATGGAAGTTATTGGTAAACTCCAAGAAATAGGTGTCAATTCTTTTAAAGTTGAAGGCCGCTTAAAGACTCCAGAGTATGTGGCAAGTTGCGCAAAAAATTATAGAGAAGTTTTAGATGGGGGAAGTTTAAATTTACCTCAGCGATCTCGCGACCTAAGTGTTACTTACTCGAGAGGTTTTTTTACCGGATGGTTTAATGGGGTCAATCATCAGCAATTAGTTGATGGAACCTATTCTTCCCACCGTGGAATGGAAATGGGTGTCATCAAAGAGGTCAAAAAAAATAGTTTCATCATTGAAACATCTCTCGATATCACGGCCGGATCTGGCGTCCTCATCGTCGGGGAAAAAGAATACGGCGGTAAAATTTTTCAGGCCAAGAAATTAAAAGAAGGATGGGAAATAGAATTAGTCGAGAAAAACTTAAATTTTAGTTTGCAAGATAAAGTCTTTTTAAACTCAGATGAAAAAAAAGCGAAGGAATGGCAAAAAGGATGGCTTACCCGCGAAAGTCAAAAGAAAATCCCGGTAACACTTGAGGTCGAGGGAAAACTTAACCAAAAATTAAAAGTGAAAATGATGAGCGTTGATGGAATTTTTGTTGAATCCCTTTCTTCATCAAATTTAGATAATGCCAATCAACGATCGATTAGTACGGATTTTGTGTTCGATGAACTGTCCGCGCTGGGAGCGAGTGTTTATCAGGTCAGGGAAAAAAATGCGCAGCTAGAAGACAATCTTTTTATTCACCACAGAGAATTAAAGGAAATCAAACGCGATCTCATTGAGAAAATGAATAGTGCAAGACTAAGTTCCAGAAATAGACTAATCCATCCTCTTGAGTGGGATAGAAAAGTTTCACAAGTTAAAACAATAGGTGAAGGGAAGCTAAATATTTTAGTAAGAACGAAAGATCAGGTAGAAGGACTTATTGCCGCAAAAGAGCAAGGAATGTTTAAGGGATTTGAATCTAAAATTGGTCTTATTATTTTAGATTTTGAATTTGGGAAAGATTATACCACTTCGATCGAATCCTTGAGAAATGCAAACTTCACAACTGCAATTGCTACCACCAGAATTCTTAAACCCAATGAGTATTATCATCTAAAAATGATTATTCGAAGTCGGCCAGATAAAATTTTGGTAAGAAACCTAGGGGCCCTAGAATATTTGAGACGGGAATGTAATTTGCCACTCATTGGTGATTTTTCCTTGAATGTGACGAATTCTTTTAGTCATGCTTTTCTTTTGAAGAAAGGTTTAGAATCCGTTTGCTGTTCCTACGATCTTAACCAGACCCAACTCTTAGATTTTTTAGAGGCCACTGATCCAGGAAAAATAGAAGTCACGCTTCATCAATATATGCCAGAATTCCACATGGAGCATTGTGTGTTTGCGGCGTTCTTATCGGCCGGAAGCTCCTTTCGGGATTGTGGAAGGCCTTGTGAAAAACACGAAGTTAAATTAAGAGATCCCTACGGCCAATGGCATTTTTTGAAGGCCGATCATGAATGTAGAAATACGTTTTACAAAGCAACTCCCCAGTCCGCCTCTTTTTTAATCCCATCGCTACTTTCCAAAAATATTTCTGCCCTAAGAATTGAAGCACTCAATGAAACATCTAAGGAACTCAATCGAAAGGTGCTTATTTACTTGAAGCTTATTTGTGGTGAAATTTCGACATCTCACGCGCTTGAAGAATTAAAAATGAATGAACGTTACGGCCTAGCAGCGGGACAGCTAAGTAAGGCCGATCATTATAAAAATCGGAAAAAAGAATAACTTTTTATCGATCAAATTATTTTAATCATCATCATTATACCCATTGGAATTTGGTTTTCAGGGTAGTGGATGAGGAGGAAGGCGTATGGTTATACGTCGACGACGAATACGCACCCTGAAAACCAAAGTGCGATGGGTATATCATCAATTTAACATCCTTCGCCTGTGCCGCTCCCATTGGAATTGGCCCCAATCGCTTTCGTGAAAGGAAGGGAGAAACTAGGAACTTTAGCCGTGGTCTCTTGGCCGATGAGTGTTCCAGTCGCTTGGATTTCTTTAGTCAAATCCACACCAGGTTTAATTTTTATTTTAGTGATCACGCTGAGCGTTTGTCCGGCGTTCACACTAAATGACGACGTGTTGGAGAGATTAAAATACTGAGAATTCAAAGAAAGATTATAAACAAGCTGGCCACAGGCCGCCGTATTGTTATTGATCACTTTATAGGAAACATTATATTCATCACTCGATCCTGCAACCAATTCTATACTTTGCAATTCCACCGAAACTAATTGACCATCACACACTGGCCCAGCGGGTTGTCCTGGAAGCGTAATTTCCACATCGACTTCTTCTTCCGTAATGGAGGATAGAAGTTTAACGGTAACACCAGAAGAAGTATTTTTGTAAGACTGATTCATCGTCTTTAGTTGGGAGAGAACATTGGACGCTCCTGCCCTAGCAAGTGAACCTTCGTGTACATAGAGTCCTCTTAAACTTTCCGCACCATTAAGCCTTTGCGTATCAATTCCAGCAGGAAAGCGATAGGTAAGATAGTGGCTACTTCCACCCGCTTTCACTGTAAGTAAACGTGTGCCAGTTTGGGACGCATCGACGCCGTGTCCAACCGCAGTTAAACGATAGACTCCGCTTTTAGTCACTTGAACTTCGAGATCGGGCGAGTCTCGAAAAAGATTGAGTTGCTTTATCTTAGGGCCGTTAAAATACTGAAAAAGATTTCCAAAATAATTGCCCATAACATCGACCTTATCGCCGTACTCAGCTTTAGGAGTATTGGAATGCCCTAAGCCTAAGTTGTGGCCTAATTCGTGAAAAATAACACTTAAAAGTGGTACCCCTATATGTGTAAATCCGTTATTTCCACTTCCCAATTGCCCAACAGTTGCGACCCCACCATACTTACATGTGGGATCATTACCAGTAAGGGTTGAGCCAGCAATAAAGATGAGGGTGGTATAGCTATTTATATTATGTTCTTGAAGCTTGGATGCTGCCAAAGTTTTTAATGCACTGAAATTGGTACAAAGACTCGGCGTAAAGGGAGAATCAATATTGACAACCTCAGCATCAACCACTCCATTTTGATTTAAATCGGTGTTGAAATTAATATTATTTCCACTGACTTCACGGTAAAAATCACCAATTGCCTTCATATCATTTTTAGCTTTTTCGAAGGGATAAATATCTGTAGTTTTACGATTGGTAAAATTCATCACGATCACTAAACTACTTAAAGAAGCATAAGCAGTTGTTGTCGTATACTTGGAGTTAGTTTGCGAATTAGTGAGTGTTGAAATTACCTGGACTGAGTTGGCAGTTATCGTTCTCTCGTTTGGCCCCATCGACTTACCAAAAACATTAGTAACCGCATTTCCATTGGCAGAAAACCGATTCGTTTCGTTAGTGAAATTTCCAGATAACTTTAATCTTTGTCCAATTTCTACATGGGAGAGAATTTCTGAATTTTGAATTCTAACCAATTCCCCAGATTCCAATTTTAAATAATCTAATTCGTGCTCTTTCTTATCGTGCTCATTTTTTGTATGTTGGTGAATGAAATCATCGACGTAGATTTGTTGATAAGTACCTTCTAGTTCCAACAAATTATTTGTCTTGTTTGTCTTATTTGTCGCTGATGATGTCGAGGCCGATGCCAAAGAGCGGTTCTGTTGTCGGCAAGTGGATCCATTATTATTGGTATCCGTATTTGAGAGATTTTTTACTTGATCGCCACTAAAAAGTTCCCCTGCTCCTTTCCCTCCAGGAATGAGTTTTTGAACGATTTTTTGCTCACAGGATTGAAGCAAAAGAGAGAGGAAGAGAAAAAATAAAAATGTGGTTTTTGTTTTTGTATTCACA
Organism: Bacteriovoracaceae bacterium; assembly: GCA_029865945.1. Classification (GTDB taxonomy): domain Bacteria; phylum Bdellovibrionota; class Bacteriovoracia; order Bacteriovoracales; family Bacteriovoracaceae; genus JARXAH01. The sequence goes on from JARXAH010000073.1 coordinate 14,394, forward strand.
ATCAAATATTAGCACTTCCCCTAAGTTATCTACGAAGGGGATGCTAACTCATTGGATTCTATTATTGATGTTGAGGGAGATCTGAAAAATACTGCCCAAAGATTTGGGCGATTGGTCGCGATTGTGCTCTAGAATAAACTACCCAGCACTTAGCTTTCAATCATCTTTGATAGGATCCAAGTTAATTTTTCTAAATCTTCTTTCAGCACGTTATGGAACATGGAAATTCGAAACTGATTGCGATTAAGTTGCCTATAGCCTTCAATATCATAGGCCACCTTATTTTTCTTAAGCCACTCAACAATGGGCGCTACCGGAAATTTTTCATCCAAATCAATCGTGGCCACCGCTTGAGAGCGAAGTTCAGGATTTTTTACGAAACAAGAAAGATAATTTTTATTTTCGGCCCAGTCGTACATCCATTTCGCTTTTTCTTTGGCGAGTTCACAAATTTTATCTTCACCCAATTGGTTCATGAGTTTGACTTGCTCATTAAGTAACCAAATATTGGCAAGACTTGGCGTCGTAGGCGTTTGTCCTTTGACAGCGTACTCCATGTGCGACGTCCACTCCATAAACATGGGAATAAATCGGTTGGTATCTTGGGCGATTTGTTTTGCGCGCGCCTGTGCCTTTGGCGACAAGAAGGCCACGAACAAACCGCCATCCGCAGCAAAAACTTTTTGCGGTGAAAAATAATAGATATCCACTTTAGAGAGATCAATTTTAATTTGACCCGCTCCCGAAGTAGCATCGACACAAATGAGAGCATCGTTTGAAGAACTGGATGCTGCCTTAGTCATTTGCACACCTGTAGAAGTTTCGTTTAAGGGATAGCAAATCACATCCGCACCGTCTTTCACTTCTGGAGTAATCGCCTCACCCATGGCGGCCTTAATTTCAACTGCACTAATCCATGGAATTTTTTTTGCGGACTTATAGGATTTTTGAGAAAATTCTCCCCACACATAATGGAGGGATTTTTTTTGAGTCATCCCAAGTCCAATCATATCCCAAACGATGGATGCGCCACCATTTCCAAAAACCACCATATAATCTTGTGGCAAATGAAAATAATTCTTTAATCCCGCTTGTGCCTCTTCTACAATTTTAATCACATTACTTTTTCGGTGACTGGTTCCTAAATATTCCGATCCACTCTTAAGTAAAGTCTCAATATGGCCGGCGGGAACTTTAGAAGGCCCTACGCCAAATCGTGGGTCACTTGGAATTTTATCATTAGGAATTGATAAGAGAGAAAAATTTTCTAACATAAGTATAACTCCTAGTTATTGGAATAATGAGATAAGAAATCTTTTTTAAAGGAAACAAATTGATCATTTAAGATCGCTTCGCGCGCTTTTTCTGCCAAGGTTTTATAAAAATAAATATTGTGAGTGGTCGCCAAAATGGCCCCGAGAATTTCATTGGAATCAAATAAATGCTTCAGGTAAGCACGCGAAAAATTTTTACAGGTATAACATTCACAACTGGTATCAATCGGATAAAAATCTCTTCGGTAATTTTTATGTTGAATGCGAATTTTTCCTCTGCTTGTAAAAAATGTTCCGCCCCTCGCAAATTTAGTAGGAATAATACAATCGCTCATATCAATTCCATTTTCCCAAATCATGAGGAGATCTTCCGGATTTCCTACGCCCATGACGTAGCGGGGTTTATTGGTCGGCATCCATGGCGCCGTCATGCTCACCACGTCTCGCATAATTTCTGGCCCTTCACCAACAGATACTCCGCCAATGGCCATTCCAGGCAAATCCATTTCACTCACTACTTCCACACAAGTCTTGCGATGCTTTTCATAAATCGAACCTTGCACGATTCCAAAGAGACTTTGCTTGGGATTATCCCAAGTATCTAAGCAGCGCTTGAGCCAGCGGTGAGTTCTGGCAATGGAATTTTGCGTATACGCATCAGTCGCTGGATAGGGGATACATTCATCAAAGGCCATCATGATGTCAGAACCTAAATCTTGTTGAACTTTGATGGAGATTTCTGGAGTGAGCAGAATTTTTTTTCCTTCGATATCTGGAAAGCTTGCGCCCTCCTCAGTGATGCTTCGTTTTTGAAGCGAAAATACTTGAAAGCCACCAGAGTCAGTCAAGATGGCATTGGGCCAGGCCATAAATTTATGTAGGCCGCCCGCTTTTTTGACTAATTCACTGCCTGGAGATAGGTGCAAGTGATAAGTATTGGATAGCAAAATGCGACAATTCATATCCAGCAAGGGGGCGGGCTGCAGTGCCTTCACCGCGCCGTGAGTTCCCACGGGCATGAAGACGGGAGTGGGAATTTCTCCATGGGGAGTTTTAATCAGTCCCGCGCGGGCCGCACAGTTTTTATCTTTTTTGATAAACTCAAAAGAAAAATGTTCTTTGTTTTCTTTAATGACTTCTTTCATATAAATTACTTGGCCTTAAAAAATAGTGTTGGAAATTTGAAACGTAAGACTTCATGTTGCTCACAAAATCTCAAAAAATAAGTCTCTTGTGTATCATACTTTTATTAAGTTTTTCTGGATATTTATTTTATTTAAAATGGATAAAATATCAGACTGAAAAATCTTCTCAGTGGGAGGTCTCCCACGTCTTAGACGGAGATACAGTGGAATTATTTTCTCCTCGAGATCAAAAGCGGATTCGCGTAAGGATGGCCTGTATGGACGCCCCAGAAAAAGATCAATTCAAAATTGGAGATATGAGTCGCAAAGGACTTGAAAATAAAATCACTCAACTTCAAAAATTGGGCCAAGGGCAGTTTCAATTGCAAAAAACCGGTGTGGATATTTATGGGCGCACCCTAGGGCTACTTTTTCACGAATCTCTGTCCGCTTCCATCAATGAGTTGATGATTCAGCAAGGATTCTCCTTCGTTCATTATGTAGAGGGTAGTGTCTGCTTGTCGCTTAAAAGTCGCTTGGAAACTTGGGAGTTTCTGGCCAAGCAAAAAGGCAAGGGGATCTTCAAATATTGTGGGCCAAAAGAGTCTGTGAATAGCAATTGTGTTAAGCCTTGGAACTGGCGGAAAAGTTCGAAAAAAAATTATCAAAATAATCAAAATTATCAAAAAGTAAAAAATAAAAAATTAAAATACCGCTCTCAGCCCGGCCTGAACGCCGTAGAGATTGCGCCCAAAGGTTTTTTGTCCTTGAACGAAAATTTTTAATTTCCAAAGATGAAACTGAAATCCGGCCATTGCCCTAGAAGTGAAAAGTTGCGGTTTGCCTTCTGTTCCGATATCGAGGGAAGCAGTACCCGTGGCCGTACCGGATCCATCGGTAAGTGATAAGGCCGAGTTACTCAAAGTGCCCGTTCCCTTCGCAAGTCCCGTCGTCACATCCGCACCCAGGCCCCCATAGAGATGAAAAAAATGCAGAAAGCGAATTCCGGAGCTAATTTCTAGCGGAAAGGAGTAAGTATTGACGTCAACTTTAATGGTGCCGACGGCATTAAAAGTTCCTGAAATTCCCGTTGCACTGTCTGTTACTGTTTTATTAAATGTGTCATTAAAACTTCCGCTTAAATTACTATATTGAAATCCAAAACCGACATAGACCGGAGTCCATTCTAGGATTCCCCAACGAACAATTTCCTTACCTTGATGTAGTCGGTACCGACCATGAAATCCTCCCGCAGTGGTTTTGACTTCATAATCATCTCGGTCAAGCGAGTAGCGGAAAAAATGCACAAATAAATCCCAGCGTTCTTTGTTAAATTTTCCTTCCGGCAGAAAAAAGGGACGAAGTCCTAAGGAAATGGCCCCTTGCGCCCCCACTCCAGGTGCGTTAGTCCATTCGATATCTCCTTTGGAATCTTTGATGTCATTTAATTTTTTTTTATTCAAATCAATGGCCCCACCGGCCCCCACATTCACCGAAATATTTTTTATGGGATTGACGGGGTCGTAGCCTAAATCTTTTCCCGCCATCTGGGAGGAATTGGCCATGGAGCTAAAAAAATCACCTTGGTCAGTATTGGGCAATTTGCTTAGGACCTCTGTTTCCACTTGCGTGACAAGTGCGTCTACGACACTCTGGTTTAAGGTCCCGTAGCTTGTGATGTCGATGTTAAATATGTCTCGGGCCAGTCCTAACGAAGTGCTAAGTAATATAAAGCTGAAAATCACAAGTCGCCATGGATGTTGAATCATTTTTTTTTCCTGTTCATTTGATTGTAAAAGATTTTGAAATTTGCGCCACGTCGGAAAATTTTTCATAAGTTCTTTTGTCAATTGCTGCTTGTGTCACTAAAATGTTTTTATCTTCAATTTCCCTATTAAGTTAGTTAAGGAGTACTAGATGCGCATAGTCGTTGCAGGTGGAACTGGATTTGTTGGAAGAGTTGTTGTCAAACACTTACTTAATAAAGGCCATCAAGTAGTGGTCTTAACTCGAAACGTGGCCTCTGCCATTTTAGTCTTGGGTGATGGGTGTGAGTTTCAATATTGGAACACAGAGCTTGAAGATGCTCCGTTAGATAAAATTGGCGCTTTTGATTCCGTTATTAATTTAATGGGAGAAAATATTGCGGCCAAGCGTTGGACAGAAGCTCAAAAAGAAAAAATTCTTTTGTCGCGAACCAAAGGTACTCAGCGCCTCATTAATGGAATTAAGCTCGCCACCGCAGCAGGAAATAAAAAATTGAAATCCTTCGTATCCACTTCGGCGATCGGAGTTTATGGCGACCGGGGAGATGAAGAAATAGGGGAGAGCTCAGAAATTTCGAACAAGGATTTTTTATCACTTGTTTGTAGCGAGTGGGAAAAATCTGCAAAAACGGCAAAAGAATTTTGCGAACGAGTCGTCATTATTCGAGTGGGGATAGTCATTGGGCGCGCAGGTGGCGCCTTGAGTAAAATGCTTCCTTTATTTAAAAATAATCTGGGAGGATTTTTAGGCTCAGGAAAGCAATATATGAGTTGGATTCACATCGATGATTTGGCCGAGCTTTATTGTACGGCGATGGAAGACGATCGCTACAAAGATGAAATTAATGGAACCGCTCCTAGACCTGTTACCAATCAAGTTTTTACAAATACCTTAGCAAAAGTTTTAAAAAAATGGGCCATTCTTCCTACTCCGGCCTTTGCTCTCAATCTGGCACTAGGTGAAATGAGTACCATGATCTTAACCGGACAAAAAGTTATCCCCAAGAAGGCGATGCACTACCATTTTGATTATCAATACCCTTTACTTGAAAAAGCATTAAAAGAAGTCATATGAATAAAAAAAAATATATTTTCTTAGTTCAATTGGGATCGCCTAAAGATCCTAGCGTAAAGAGTGTGAGAACTTACTTGAAAGAATTTTTAGGTGATCCACGCTTAATTGATCTGCCAAGAATTTTGTGGCTTCCTATTCTTTACTTAATTGTGCTGCCCTTTAGGCCCAAGAAAAGTGCTGAGGGTTACGCGAGGCTATGGAACGAAAAATTGGGATTTCCCCTGGTGTTTATTACTATAAGTTTTGCAGAAAAATTAAAAAAATATCTGCCCGCCCACTGGGTTGTGGAACCCGTCTTTGTGTTGTCTGATCCCAGATTTAAATTAAGATTACAAGAGCTAAAAGAAGAAACTTTAAATGACAGTCATGCAGAAATGCATATCATTCCCCAGTATCCCCAGTACTCGGAAGCGACCACGGCCGCCATTGTCGACCTTTTCATTTCTGAAACGAAGACTTGGGTGAATTTTCCCTCCTTCAGTTTTTATGCCCAGTATTTTTCGGCCAAATGTTTTATTGATCAGTCCCAAAAAAAAATTAATGAATTTTTAAATTCCCACACCATCGATGATTTACTTATTTCTTTTCACGGACTTCCTAAAAAAAGAATTACCGAAAAAAACGACGATTATTTTTGGCAATGCATGGCCACGTTCGATTTAATTGTTAAAAATATTTCCTTTCCAAAAGATAAAATTCATATTTGTTTTCAATCGCAGTTTGGGCGAGATGAGTGGCTAACACCTTCAACGATCAATCAAGCGGAACATTTGCTGGAATGTGGAAGTGTAAAACTTGCTGTCTACTGCCCAAGTTTTGTAGTGGATTGCTTAGAGACGAGTATTGAAATTGGCGAAGAATTGTTAGAAGAAATGCACGAACATTTTCCGCAAGCTGAAATTACACTGATTAACTGTCTCAATGACGAAGAGAGCTGGGTGAAAGATTATGCTCACTATTTGAAAATCATGATTGAAGGAAGTGAAGTTGAGAAAAATGAACTTCACTACGTTGTTGATCAGAAACATTATCAATCCATCGTTCAATCTGAAATACAAAAAGATGTGCCTAAAAATTTAAACAAAAAGAAAAATATGACTGCCTCCGAACCTTTAAGTCCTCATTCGAAAAAAACTTTGCTCGCTATCTTTGTGGTGGTCTTTCTGGATCTCTTGGGATTTTCCATTATTTTTCCTCTCATCCCAGCGATAGCGAATCATTACCTGGCGGTCGATTCAGAAAATTATTTTCTAAAGCTCATGTGGGAAGGTGTTTACGCGGTGGGATCTTTAGTTGGTGCCCCCATTGGCCAGGGACAGGCCTTGGTTTTATTTGGCTGTATGCTTGGCGCCATCTATTCTTTCTTGCAATTTTTTGCCACCACCTTCTGGGGAAATCTCTCCGACAAAATAGGGCGAAAAAAAATTCTTCTCTTCTCCACCTGTGGAATGGTGGTGAGTTACGCTGTCTGGTTTTTTAGTGGATCATTCACTTTACTCATTTTATCTCGCTTCATTGGCGGCCTTATGAGTGGAAATATTTCTGTGGCCTCAGCCGCAATAGCAGATGTGACGACAGAATCTCAGCGCTCGAAAGGAATGGCCTACATTGGGATTGCCTTTGCACTCGGATTTGTTTTTGGCCCAGCGATTGGTGGCCTATCTGCCCTTTTTGATTTTACCAAGCATTTTCCAGAACTCACCGCTTACGGCGTGAACCCTTTTAGTGCTCCTGCTCTCATTGCATTCATTTTAGCATTCGTTAACGTCATTCTTGTTAATAAACTCCTTAAAGAAACTTGGGTGCCAACTAAGGCCGCTTCAGAAGTGAAACATATTGAGCGCACAATCAACCTCTTTAAAATTTTAAAACCGCTCCCTTATCCAGGTGTTAACCTCGTTAACATTACTTACTTTCTTTTTATCGCCATATTTTCAGGGATGGAATTTACCCTCACTTTTTTAACGGTCGAGCGGTTAAATTATTTGCCCGTTCATAACGGCATGATGTTTGTCTTTATCGGTTTTATGATTGCGATGGTGCAAGGGGGATTTGTCCGAAGACGTGCCAATCAACTTGGTGAGGCCAAAGTATCACTCTTGGGATTATTTCTCCTTATTCCTGGTCTAATACTCATTTCCTTAACTCAATCCACTGCGCTTTTATTGGCCGGACTTTTCTTCTTGTCGGCCGGATCGGCGATGGTCATTCCTTGCCTTACGACACTAGTTTCCCTTTATTCGCCGAAAGAAGTTCAAGGAAAATCTCTCGGAGTATTTAGGTCCCTCGGTGCCGTTGGAAGAATTGTGGGGCCACTAGCGGGAAGTCTTATTTTTTGGAGATTTGGGAGCGCCGCCGCTTATATTTGTGGAGCTGTGGCCCTTAGCATTCCCCTTTGGCTCAATCGTAAACTTGTGAAGATGGCGTAATGATTTAAAAGAAGCTTTTTGCCATCCAAGCAGATAGGTAAGCAAGGCCACCCGTGTAGGCAATCACTATTATCGGCCATTTCCAAGAGTTCGTTTCTCGTCTCATGACCGCAAAAGTTGAAATACATTGTGGGGCAAACACAAACCACAACAACAAGGCCCAAATGGTACTAAGTGGGTAAGTTTCCCTAATTTTCGTCTGAAGCCCGGTTAATCCCGTTTCACTTTCGACATCATCGATGGCAAAGGTTGTGGCCAATGCTGACACCATGACTTCTCTTGCTGCAAAACTTGGAATAAGAGCGGCCGTCATTTTCCAATCAAACCCAAGTGGGGCGAATAGGGGAGCGAGGGACTTTCCCATTTTTGAGGCGTAGCTATTTTCCGTGCTTGCCGCTGCGCTCCCATTTTCCAATGCTGGCCTTGGGTAGTAACTCAAAAACCAAAGGACAAGTGATAAACTAAAAATAATCGTTCCTGCTTTTTTTAAAAAAGCACTCGATCTATTTTTTAGTCCCACCCATAAATTTTTTAACCTGGGAGTGCGGTAACTAGGAAGCTCCATGAGTAAATTTCTCGCGCTGCTCTTAAAAGCAACTCGCTTTAATAAAAGAGCAGTAATGAGTGCCGTGATCAATCCGAGTAAATATAATCCCAGCATGGTGAGGCCTTGATAACTAAGCGGCCCCCAATATAAATCTCGTGGAATAAGCGTTGCGATCAACAAACTAAATACAGGAATGCGAGCAGAGCAAACCATTAGAGGCGTTATTAAAATTGTTGTAAGGCGATCACTGTGTTGGTTCATGGAGCGCGCTGACATCATGGCGGGGATTGCGCACGCATGACCAGAAAGGAGCGGGATGACGGCAGTTCCAGGCAAACCAAAACGTTTAAAGAGGGAATCACATAGAAAGGCAACTCGCGATAAGTAGCCAGAATCCTCAAGTAAAATAATCATTCCAAAAAGTAAAACTATTTGGGGGAGGAAAACTACGACGGATCCGACACCTGCAATCACACCTTCAGTTAAAAAATTAATAAAATCACTCGGAGGGTAGTGAGATTTCAGTAGGGCACTAAGCCAATCAAAGGACGAAGAAATACCATCTTGAAGAGGCGCTGATAATTTAAATAGCGTTTCAAAAATGATAGCAAGCAAAACGACCAACACACAACTTCCCCAAATCGGATGAGTGAGGATGGAATCCAAACGCTGGCTAATATTATCAGGAGAAATTTTCTTTAACAAAATGGCGTTAACCATTTTGTCGGAATTTAGAAAAAATTCTGCAATAGAATCTGCATTATTTAGGGGCAATAAAATTTTTTCTAAATCTTGTTGGTTTTTTATGAAAGGTAACGGAGTTATTCTTTTGGGATTAAATTCTTGAATCCGCTGCTCTAATTCACGAATGTCATCGTCTCTGAAGGCACAGCCTTGCCAAATTCCATCTTTCCAAAATTCCGCTAAGCGAGTTAAGTCGACTAATTGTCCTCTGGACGTGGCCACATCATGCATATTGAGAGCAAGCAAAATAGGTAGATTGAGTGATTTTAATTCTAAGGCAAGATAAAGAGATTTGTTTAATCTCGTGCTATCCAAAATGAGAATGATGCCGTCATATCCAGTAGTTGAAATATCAGAATTTTTATTGATCCATTTACTTTGTTGGTTTTGAAGAATGTGATCGCGAGTAATGATTTCATCGATACCTTGACCATTGAGCGAGTAAAGTCCTGGTAAATCCGTTAATTCCATATCGGGATAATTTTTAAGTTTTCCTGTTCGCTGCTCTACGGTAACGCCAGGGTAATTGGTAGATTTAAAATGCATCCCCGTTAAGGCATTAAAGAGCGCGGTCTTACCCGAATTGGGCGGCCCAATGAGAAAAAATTTCTTTTTCATAAATCGATTTTAATTATTAAATATTTGTAGTTGTTTTAGTTTAAGGTTTAGTTTTAGTGTGGCGAGCTAACCTGAATATGTTCCGCCTCTTGTCCGCTGATCGCCAAAAGTCCTCCGCGAACTTCGATTAAAAGGGGTGTCCATCTCCCTTTGCGAACCAGCTTTACAACTGATCCAGGAGTGAGGCCGTGAGAAGAAAGTCTAATTTTAAGATCGAGGGGGGCGTTATCTGAAATGCCTACGACGAGATAATCACATGCCCTCGTAACGTGAGTGAGTTGGAAAGTGGGAGCTTTCATAATTGCCTCAAAGTTTAATACATTTGAAAATTGACTAGGTTTTTGCTGGATCCAAGCTTTAAGTTTTCTATCCTAAGAGTATGGTATATCAAACAAAATGTCCACGACCTAATCTAACCAGTCTTTAATACTTTGAGGCCACTAGCAATAAAATTAACTAATTTGCACTTTTTTCGATGATCGTTTTGTCTTTTTTCACTGCGTAAACCTTACACCAACCCGTTTTATGTGCTCCCACCGGTTCTGCACCTGCAAGTGTCGCTTGAACCATCGGGCAAGCACCAAATTCGTCCCCTGGGGCCTTCGGTTTATACTGCAAGCAGTTCGCACATTGAGGGATAATTTTTCCGGCCTTATTATCAATCTTTAATTCAGTAATGGCCTTGTCCAAATTTGTTTTGTGCGTCTTGAATTGCGGCTCAGTTGGCAAGGAGGTTGGAGAAATTCTTTTGTAGGCCTGCTTTTGAGCAGATTTCTCCAAAATCTTTGCATCGGAAGCAGTTGCTGCTGCCCAAGCTTGCGAGCCAAGTTGCTTAGCTAAAGCAAGTGCTCCAGCTGTTAGCGCTGCCGTTTTAAAAAATACACGTCTAGACATCTTTGGTAACGATTCCATAGTAATTCTCCTGTTGATAAATGAGACTAAAAAAATAAAAAAACTATTAAAATACCATCAATAACGATTAATATTTATGTGACTACTTAGGTGTTTGAGCTTAATTTAAGACAAATAACGAAAAAAAGGTGATTTTTTCGCATTGGTAAACCAATGTATGTGTCGTCAATCTCGCGTTTTGGTAGACCAACAAAAACTTATTTTTTTGATTTTTTATAAGGAGTATTTTCAATGAGCTGGGACATTTCGAAATTAGGATTAAATCATAAAGTTGACCAAATTTATTTCCAATCGCCGATGGGTTTTTTGGTCGAGCAGTCTGTGCTCCATGGTGGCGGAAAACTTACGCCCGGGGGGTCCCTGAGAGTCCTTTCAGGTAAATTTACTGGCCGTGCAGCAGAAGACAAATATGTGGTGATGAGTCCTAAGACGGAAAAAACCATTGATTGGACCAACAACATTCGCAAGCTCACCTCGGCCCAATTTCAAGACTTAAAAAAAGATGTGCTTAGCGCTCTCAATGAGGGCCCAAGATTATTTGCTGAGGCCGCAAATGTGAGTGCAGAGAGTAAGTATGCACTTAAAGTGGAGCTTTATACTAACAGCGCCCATCACGCGCTCTTCTTTCAACATCTCATGCGTCATGATCAATTTGCTCATTGCCCTCTTGGATTGATGAGAATTTATCATGCACCACAACTGCTGGCCGATAAAAATAAGTACGGTCTAAGAAGTGAAACGGTTATTGCCACAGACTTCGATGCCAACGAAGTGTTAATCATCGGTACTGCCTATGCGGGAGAGATTAAAAAATCAGTGTTTTCTTCGATGAATTATATTTTGCCAGAATTGGGAATTCTTCCCATGCATTCAGGAGCCAACGCTTCAGAAAAAGGTGATGTTTCCGTATTTTTCGGACTATCTGGAACTGGAAAAACGACACTTTCCACTCAAGAGGGAAGGGCCCTCATCGGTGATGATGAGCACGGACTTAGTCATGAGGGGATTTTTAATTTTGAAGGTGGCTGCTATGCTAAGATGATCAGATTATCCCAGGCCAATGAACCAGACATTTATAAAGCTTCCACTCGCTTTGGTTCACTACTTGAAAACGTAGTACTCGATCGTCAAAGCCATCCTAATTTTGATGATGATTCCATTGGTGAAAATACGAGATCAAGTTATCCATTGAGCTACATAGATCACACTTTGCCAGGATCAAAAGGAAAAATTCCAACGACCATGTTTTTCTTAAGTGCGGACGCTTTTGGGGTGCTCCCTCCGGCAGCAAAATTAAATACCAATCAAGTGATGTATTATTTTTTATCTGGTTACACAGCGAAATTGGCAGGAACAGAAGTAGGTATTCAAGATCCGAAGGCCGCATTTTCTACCTGCTTTGGTGCACCCTTCATGGTGAGACATCCAGGGGATTACGCAAAATTGTTGGGCGAATATGTAGAAAAATATAAAATCGAAGTATGGCTTATCAACACAGGCTGGACAGGTGGAAAATATGGAGTTGGAAAACGGTTTCCTTTAAAAACGACGCGAAGGCTAATTGACGCTGTTCAAAATGGAGAGCTTAAAAATACCAAATTTCATACTGATGATATTTTTGGACTGGCCATTCCAGAGAGTGTGAATGGTGTTGATTCAAAAGTGTTGTCACCAAAAAATACTTGGTCAGATGGAGACGCTTATTTGCAAACAGCGAAGCAGTTGGCAGGAATGTTTCATAAGAATTTTGAAAAATTTAAAAATTTAAATGAATCTGTTTTGAAAGGTGCACCTATCCATCACTGATTTTTTGCTTAAGTAAGTCATTTCTTCAGGGAGGAGAGTGTTTGTGAAAAGTACGTTTGTGGATCTTTTTTGTGGGGCCGGTGGATTTTCGGCCGGTCTTGAAAAATCTGGAATGGAGTGTTTACTCGGTATTGATTTTGATAAACATGCCATCAATACTTTTAAGGCCAACCATCCCAAAGCGATTGGATATCAAACCGATATTAAAAGTCTCACCCGCGCAAAATTAATGAGTTTACTAAATGCTCAAGGACATAAATCAGGCACCGTAGATGTTGTTGTCGGTGGCCCACCCTGCCAAGGATTTTCAACCGTGGGAAGAGGTGAGTCGAGCGATGCACGCAACCACCTTTTTGCGTATTTTGTTCAAGTAGTAAAATGGCTTGAGCCCAAGATTGTGATTTTTGAAAATGTTACAGGTTTACTTGCAGGCAAAAATGAAAAAGTTTTGCACTCCATTTTTCAAGAATTTGAAAAGTTGGGCTATGCCATGCACGCCCAAATTTTGGATGCTCATTTTTATGAAGTGCCTTCTGCGAGGCGAAGAACTTTTATCATCGGATCAAAACTAACTGCCCCAAAAGATTTAATTCCTCCCTTTGTCACCGACGGACGAGATCGGGCGATTTGGAACCTAAAAGAAGGGTGGAAAAAATATTTAAAAAATGCGCAAGGAAAAATACTCAATCATGATATTAAATTTTGTATCCCAAAAAATAAAACCACTCAAGAAATTCTTGCTCACATTCCCGAAGGGAAAGGCATTAGATACGAAGAAGACGAACTAAAATATTTACCTAAAAATTTGCGTCTTGGAATTGATTGGAAAAAAATGCCTGAAAATCGCTTGAGGCAAAAAAAGTTTCATCGGTTGAGTTTTAAAACAGTGGCCCCCACCATTTTGACCTCAAGTAAGTCTTATTTCCATCCTAAAGAGAATCGATATCTGACGGTCAGGGAAGTGGCCGCTTGCCAATCTTTCCCCGGTGACTTCGAATTTATGGGGCCGGTCTCATCGCAGTATAGGCAGATTGGTAACGCTGTTCCTCCAAGGCTCGCTTATCATTTTGGTATTCATATTCAAAAATTTTTACAACACCCTCTAACGCTTAGGCCTAATGTTTCAAAAACTAAACGTGATCCCAAAATGAAACAAACTACTTTATCCCAAATTCAAGGACTGAGGTCGAAGGCGTTTGTTTACGACGAAAAATCTGGTTCATCGAATGACAAATAAAACAGTCTATGCAAAAGAATATCAAGTTCTTCCTTATCTCTGTACCAACATTGATTTAGTGTTTGATCTCTATGAAGAGAAAACTCTTGTAGAAAATTGGATGACCTTTGAGCTAAAAAGTGAATCAGATTTTTTCCCCGAGTTAGTACTTAATGGGGAAGACTTGAAATTACTTGATTGGAGTTATTTAAATCTTGATCGCAAACCCATTGAAAGAGAATGGGCACCCACAATTAATGAGACGCACTTTTCTCTTGTTCCTGATCGAAGACAATTTATCCTCTATTTTAAAACCGAAATTTATCCCCAGGAAAATAAAACTTATAGTGGGCTCTATAAAAGTGGAAAAATATTTTCTACTCAAAACGAAGCAGAAGGTTTTAGGAAAATTTCTTATTCCTACGATCGTCCAGATTCCCTGAGTTTATTTTCCGTGAAAATTTCGGCAGATAAAAAATTATATCCGGTGCTATTGGCCAATGGGCATTTAGTTGACCAGGGTGAAGTAACAAAAGCGAAACACCGCCATTATGTTTACTGGAAAGATCCCTTCGTTAAGCCAACTTATTTAATGGCCATGGTGGCCGGAGATTTATCTGTTAAGCAAGATGAATTTGTGACAAAAAGTGGCCGCAAAATTTTGTGTGAGATTTATGTCGTGGCCGAACATATTGATCAAGTTGAGCACGCCATGGATTCCTTGAAGCGCGCGATGAAATGGGATGAAGATCGTTTCAATCTTGAATATGATTTAGATCGCTATATGATTGTGGCGGTTCCTTCCTTCAATGGCGGCGCCATGGAGAATAAGGGCCTCAATATTTTTAATACGAAATATGTGCTCGGAGCTAAAGAAACTTCCACTGATGACCAGCTCTACCGAATCGAATCCGTTATTGGGCATGAGTATTTTCATAATTGGACTGGTAATCGGGTCACTCCCAAAGATTGGTTTCAGCTAACTTTGAAAGAGGGACTAACTGTTTATCGTGATCAAGAATTTTCCAGTGACTTACATTCCAGGCCAATAAAGCGAATTGAAGATATAAAATTAATGAGAGAGCGGCAATTTGCGGAAGATGCTGGCCCATTTGCTCATTCGATTCGCCCAAGTTCTTATCAAGAAATTAATAATTTTTATACCCTCACTGTTTATGAAAAAGGTGCCGAATTTTTTCGCATGCTTGAGACTATTTTAGGGAAGAGGGATTTTAAATTCGCGCTGCAGGATTTCTTGAAAAAATTTGACGGAAAATCAGCACAATTAGAAGATTTTTTTGATTGTTGTCTCCAACACTCTTGGACAGATTTAAGTTTATTTTGGAAATGGTCAGAGCAAGTGGGTACCAAGAAAATAAAAGTTACTAAAATGCATAATTCCCAATTTATCTTTGAACAAATAAAAGAGGATCGTGATCCTGTTGATTTACTTTGCATTCCCATCCGCATGTCTTTTTTTAATCCCACTGGTGCAAAAATTAAGTTTGAATTATCACAAATAAAAATAGTGGATGGGGAAAAGAGTAAAAGTAAGTGGAAGTTTTGGGAAAATGACGCTCATGAGATTCTTTTTTTATTTAGCGATAAGCAGGCGGTGTTAGAAATTTCAGGACTGAAAGATGATGACATCATGTCACTTAATCGGCATTTTTCTTCGCCCATAAAAATAGAAATGGAAGAAACGATAGAACAAGGACGAGTCCTATCCCAGTATGATGATGATTCAGTCAATCAGTGGTTGAGTGTTCAAAAAATATATGAACAAATTTTGAAGAGCGATGATCGTGCGAGGAATTCTGATTTAAGTTTTGTTAAAGAGTGGCTTATTCACCGTCCAGGTTTCAAATCTGACAAAATAGATTTTTCTTTGATCGCAGAACTGCTCTCGCTTCCAGCGGAATCATCATTGATTCAACACGACGAAATATTTAACTTTGAATTGACGAGTCAAAGGAGATGTCAGGTCATCTCGCGAATCGCAAAAGAAAATGAGACCACAATCGTATCCCTCTATGAGTATTTAAAGGCCGCTACGTCGAGAGAGTGGAATCAATCCAATATGGATAAACGATCGCTCAAAAATGTCTTGCTCGATTATTTATTAGCACTAGATAGTAAGCAATACTCTCATTTTTGTGCTCATCAAATCACTTATGGTGATCAAATGACTGACATCGTAAGTGCGCTTATGATGGCCAACCGATACCAAATAAATCGGGTAGAGGACTTTAATGGGCATTTCTTGAGTAAATATCGTCAATTTCCCACGCTTAAAGATCTTTGGTTTCAGGCGCAAATGCTGCCTTTAAACTCCCAGTATCCTCTCTTGGAAAAATTGAAGACTTTACTTAAAAGTGATGACTTTTCCATCCTGAACCCCAATCATGTCTACTCTTTGATTGGGCAATATCAAAATAATCTTACTCACTTTCATCATGAAAGTGGTCAGGGTTATAGTTTCATTTCTGAAATTATTGGAGAAGTTGATAAAAGTAATCCACAAGTGGCCGCTCGTTTAGCAAAAAATTTTCCTTCCCTCTCTCGTTTGAATTTAAACTTGAGACAAAAACTTAGAAGTTCCTTATTTCCTCTTCTTCAAAAAACTCAACTTTCTAAAGATGTTCGTGAGATAATCGAAAAGTGTTTATCTAGGGATTAAATAGGACAAAGAAAAGGAATGATGAAAACGTTGGGCACAAGTACAAGGCAAAAAGCATTTATCATCAACATGCAAACGAACATGTATGGAAGTCTTGCGGAAATTGGCGCAGGACAAGAAGTGGCCCGTTATTTTTTTCAAGCGGGTGGAGCTAGCCAAACAGTGGCCAAGTCTATGTCTGCCTATGACATGGCCTTTAGTGATGCCATCTATGGCCGGGAAACCAACGGCCGTTATGTTTGTCAGTCACGATTACACAAAATGCTTAATCATGAATATGGCCTGGTTCATGAGCGCTTATGTCAAACGAAAGGAAGCGAGCATCGATTTTTTGCTTTCGCCAATACCGTTGCCACTAAAAGTCATTTTACCAAAGGTGAGGGACACGGTTGGTCAGGAGTGCGGTTTCAAAGAGTGATTGGGGGCCCAACCCATGATATTTCTGTCCACGTAAGACTGCTTGATACAGACATTTTAGCACAGCAAGCGGCCCTCGGAATTATTGGAGTCAATCTGATTTATCTCGCTAGTTTTTTTACGGAAGATCCCCAAGAGATGCTCTCGCTCTTAACTGAAAATCTTTCTTTGCCGCGAATAGAAATTAATATGATTGAAGTGTCCGGCCCAGATTTTCAAAAAGTGGATAATAGACTTTTGAATTTGGCCTTAGTGGAAAAGGGATTAACAAACGCGATTATGTTTAATGAAAAAGGAAAAGTCGTACTCGCCAGTGAGTCACTTTATAAAAAACATATTCAAGTGGTGCGTGGAAGTTTTCGGCCTCCGACGTTAGTTAACTCCGACATTATTAAATGTGGTAAAGAAAAATGTACAGAGCACTTTAAAGTTCCCACCGAAGAGATTGTTTCTATTGCTGAAATAACCATGCAAGGACTCCAGGGACAAGGGAACGTGCGGGAAGATTTTTTGGCACGAGTTGATCTCATCAACGCCATGAAACAAAAAGTGATTATCTCAAATTTTCCACAGTACTATCAATTGATTGCTTATTTTACGGAATTTAGAGCGCAGAGTATTTCTCTCATTCTGGGAGGATATAATTTTGCTCAAATTTTTGATCCAGAATATTCCAAAGATGCGGGAGGCATTTTATCTGCATTGGGCCAACTTTTTAAAGATAATGTGAAAGTTTTTGTTTATCCCTATAAAAATGAAAAAGGGGATGAATCCATTGATCTACATAATTTAAAAATAAGTGATAATTTAAAATTTCTCTATCAACACTTACTTCACAATGCGGCCTTAGTTGCGCTAGATAATTACGATGAATCACTGCTGCATATTTTTTCTAGGAAAGTTTTAAACATGATCCAGAATGATGAACCAGGCTACGAAAAATATTTGCCCAAAGAAGTGGCCACGATGATTAAAGAGCGCAATCTTTTTAAAACAAAAAAATCGTAGAAGTGGCGGTCTATTTTTATCATTCAAGTAGTCATGATGCGCTCAGTAACCTGGCGTTGGAATTGTCCCTCCTTCGCGGAAAACTTCCCGATGATGCGACTGATATTTTGTTATCCTATGAAAATTCCCCATCCATTATTATTGGTAGATTTCAAAATCCTTGGCTGGAATGCAATATCCCCAAAGTGAATGAGCTAAAAATTCCCATTTACCGCAGAGTTTCAGGAGGGGGGACTGTTTATCACGATTTTGGAAATTTAAATTTTTCCATCATCAGTAAACGCCCCCATTATCAGCGCTCGGATTCACTTCGTATCATGATTGATACGCTTGCCACATTCAATAAGCAGGTCACCGAAAACGATCGATTTGATTTATATTTTGAGGGAAAAAAAATTTCAGGATCGGCCATGCGTAAGACCAAAGATCGCTTTCTCCATCACTTTACGCTTCTTGGAAATTTAAATTATTCTACCATCGCAGAGCTTCTGCATACTAAATATGTTGATAGAAATAATGTGTCATCTCTTAAAGCTGGAAACGCCATTCCCTCGGTAGCGGCAACGACAACTTCTCTATTCCCAAAAAATGAATGGGACATAGAAAAAATAAAAATGATTAAAGAACAATTTTGTGTTCTTTTTTCCCAGACGTTAAATTCTCAAGTAAAGTTGTTGGAAAATATTCCAGATGATAGAAAGGAAAAGGATGAATTGTCGTCTTTGCTTTGGCGCTACAGCGAAACACCTCCTTTTGAGCAAATGATAAATTTAAGCGAATATGATTCTTTGGTTTTATCAATGGAAAAAGGAAAAATTGTAAAAATAGAAAAAATGTCGAGGGAATCTAGTAAACGTGAAGTGATCCTAAAGGATTTTCCTGAGTTTAGTTTTTATTTTTCTCAAAAAAATGATTCGTTTATTTCTTTTTTAAGAAATAGTGATTTTGGAAGGAAGACGTCTGTAAATATTGATCAGATTATTAAGCGGATTTCTCAAAATGTAATTGAAAATATTATTTAGGTCTAATTAGGTCTAATGAGGACTATATTTGTCGTTCTAAAATGAGCACTGACGTTGACGTTAAAATCTCTTTCTACTTGAGTTAATATTCTTAGCCAGTGTTGTTTCATTTCCTCCGTATTGTCTCTACATCCCCCGTGAAGAATGCCATGGAATTTTTATTATTTTTGTTTAAAATTCGAACTACCTCTCGGAAAAATTTTTCCGTCTCTTCTCCTAAGGCCGGAACACCAGCACAAAGATTATATCCGTCGCAGGGGCAAAGTCCTCTCCTTAACACAATAACATCGTTGCTGTTATCAGGTATTTCTAATTCATTTAGCTTATAGGGAAATTTACTATTATCTAAATGATAATGAGCTGATTCAATGTCCGTGGCCTCTGTATTTTTATTATAGTAAATATCGGTACTCACTATTGTTGGCCGTTGATTCTGAGGTAAATCTTTTAGCTTCCGATGAAGTATATCGCCTAATGAAATATATTCTTGAGCTAAACTCCTAGCATCCGATAAGAATAAAATATTCTTTGCTCCCAAGTAAGGAATTAAAAGCGCCTGATCTGAGTCATAATTGTCATCTGGAAATTTAATTTGTGTAAAGATAGACTGTAAATCTGCAGAGAGATCTAAATCACAAAGTTGTACTGCAAGGGAACGATAGGAAATTAATAATAAAAAGAGGAAGAATAATTTTTTCATAGCTTATTTTAAAGCTATTATTCCATTGGGAGTATTTGGAAAAATTTTCCTCATCTGAGTTGAGCGATAAGATGTCTTGAAAGAATCTATTTGATGGAAGCTAGTGCGCCTGACAACTAGAGCAACCACCACCGTGCCCGTCATCTTCTTTTCCGACGTTAACAGTCTTGAGCTGATTCTCAAATGGCCACACATTTTTATATGTGTGATTTATGTGTTGAACTGCCTCTTCTAAACTTCCGAATTCGTCTTCTCTGATGGCGCGGTGGTGTTCATTGAGGACATTGACTATGTAAATAGTTCGCGGTTCTGACTCCTCAGAGTCAAAATCTGCTCCCAGATTAATGACGGCCCTGAGATCTCCTTGGCGAAATTGGCAATAAGTCCAGTTATCCTGATTGATTTTCATACTACTTGATAAAGTAAAGCAAATTGGTTTATTATGGCCAATTGAAAAGTTATTTTTTTTTATAACGCGAACGATGAGGAGTCCATCATGGCAAAAGGCGCAAGAGTTAATATTATCCTAGAATGTACAGAAGCACGAAAACTTGGTGTATCTCCATCACGCTACGTAACTTCTAAAAACAAAAAAACAATGCCTGAAAGACTAGAGTTGAAAAAATACAATCCCAGTCTTAAAAGACACACTATTCACAAAGAAGTGAAATAGTCGTTTCCCTGGTCCTGTGTTCCTTTAGAGGGCACACGGATCAGGGAGATAACTTTGATTTTGATTTTGTTTTTTGACTTGATTGGTATCAAAGCAAAATTACTGAGAACCGTCTCATATACTATATTGAAGGCAATGATTTAATCGCCGTTGAAAGCTTACCATAGCTATCTTGATTGATGTTTGCACTTAGTCCCTCATTCACCAAATAAACTTCATAGGATGCTGCAGAACCAGATGTCCCAGGGCCAGGCGATCTTTTGTCCCTTGAGGCGACGCTTCTGCTTTTGGATTTTAGAATTTGCAGTGGCATTTCCCCATCACTAAAATTTACTTTTAGGTCATAAAGAACGGGCCCATCAAGTAAATTTTTTGCGACTTCATTATTTGCCAATAGCTGAGTGTTCGATTTATTTTTTTTAGTTTTAACATTTAAAGAATCTTCAAACTCATCTTCGTCAAATTTGGAATTACTGGTCACAGTTTCCGCCTGAGCAAGATTGGACCTAGAGGTGAAAGACAGGGATTTGATACTTCTAAGTTCTTTGAGAAAATTTTCAATTTCCTGGGATTTTACAACTTTACCATATTGATCATACCAATTCCCACGTTCGTCGCGCGTGAGTTTTTTGGCCGCTCCATTATTGATAAGCGAATTTTTTCCATTACTGTTTTCAGACCACTCGATGGAAGATATTTTGTTAAAATGGAAGGGGAGGACAACTGGATCACTGAAATCCTCTTTAGTTAATATCGAGAGATTTAAACTGAATTTTTCAATTTGAAAAATAAGCCCAGAATCATTAATAGTAATGTAAGAAGAGCTATTGACGGGGTTGGTGATGCCCACCACAATTTTAAAGAGCTCATTTTGATTTTTTCCAACTTGTAGCGTGGACATGGGAGTGACTAAGGAATAGTTCACTTTATTAATTGAATCGATAGGGTAGCGGTTTTTGAAATGAATGGCAGAAGATTCAGTTAGTAGCGTTTTGATCATCTCCTCTTTCGCGAAAAATTGCAGGCCGCCCTTTTCATTACAGATATACCAAGCGCCGGATAAATGTTTTTTTAAAACAACTTTACCCTTGTGGTTGGAAATGACGAATTCATTAATGTCATCGATGGAAAAAAGCGGGGAGGTGTATGTGACAACAGCATTAATATTTGGGGACAAAATCCGATCACTAAAAAAGAATTCGGTGTAGGTTACAAAAAGGATTATGAGACCAACAAAGGCCCCTTGTCCGACATAAAAGACAATGCGATGGGAAGGTAAGTTTTTCATCATGCACGGATTATCACTCGTTCCTCAATTTTGTGTCAACGGATCTTAGGAATTCACGCAAAAGAGTACGATCACCTGGATGGCGACACAGAAATTTTGCTTTAATTCGGCAAATGGGTTTCCATGCCTGTATGAGTCGTGTTTTACCTTGAAAACTTTTTATATAATCCACTTCCGCATGAATCGTAAAAGATTTGGCAATTCCCAATTCAATGATGATTTCCTGTCCAGGAAGAAATGCAAACTCCGAAAAAAAAGAAATTTCATCAAAGTTGATGTCATATAAAATGGCGTAACCTTGATAAATATCAGACGGCTCCACGTAACGATGAATCATTTGTCGCAATTCAATGGGAAATTTGATTTTATCCAACATGGTCTCGGATGCTGTCTTCACTTCAGCGGCAGCAGCTTGTGGGGAGGCAGAAGGATTTTCTGAATCAGGTTTCGTTTCATTATTGGCAAGATGAGAACTAGTCTCAGGACTGGCCTCTGGTTTGGATTCAGCTTCATTTTTAACCAACGTGAGCTTCGGTTTTTCTGCAGGTTTTTCTCCAGCTTTTTCTTCACCCTCTTTTTTTTGATATTCATTTTCATAGAAGGCCTGAATATTTTCAGAGGTATAAGGGATGGCCAATTCTGGGTTCTCTTGTTTTTCTAAAAGCAGATCTTTGTAATTTTTGAGGGTGTGAGAAATTTCGTTGGAAAGCCCCCACACGCGTAAGGGTATTTTTTTGATTGAAACTTTTTCCAATAATCGTCCGTAAATCATAGCTCATCATCTCAGAAAAGGAGGATCGCGGTCCAGAGAGGAAAAAAGTGTTACATCAACTTACATGTTTGTAGGTGCTCAAAATCACTTTATTGTTGATCGATCCGCTTGAGTCCTATTTTTTTAAATCCCATTACAATAGAGAAGTTGCCCAATTTTCCTCATCATTTTCAAAGGAGTGAATATGATTTTGTTAGTAACGATGCTAAGAAGGCGTCATTTAAGATTTAACATTTTCTGCCTTTTTTTATTTGCGACTTTTGCCTCTAAGTCAGTTGCCATTGAGAATTCCATTAATAAGCAATTTATTCTTAAGTTGGATTTTGGCCCGTCGCAAACTCTGATGATGTCTCGTGAAAGTGAGCAGGCGCTTCAAAATAAATTGATCGCGCGCTTATCAAAACAGGCCAAGGTAGAAGAGAGCTTGGATCTTATCGCTGGTAAATACTTAGTGGTGACTCCCAAGACAACGAAAGCGAATTTTCTTAAATCTATCCAAGAAGAATCCTTTATTGCTTATAGTGAACCGAATCAAGAGTTAAAGTTGATTAAGGGAGTCAGTAATGAATCCCAGGATTTAAGAAAATTGCCTATAGGAAATATACCGATTGATGCGAGTTTTGGTTTGTTATGGGGATTGGATAATACCGGAAAAAATATTCCCGACCGTACAGGAAAACCCAGTGAAGAAGTTGGTGTTGCAGGTAACGACATAGGCGCCATCAAAGCGTGGGATATAAGTATGGGAAGTAAAAAAATAAAGATCGCCATCATCGATACAGGTATTGATTATAATCATCCAGATTTAAAAGATAATATTTGGATCAATGAGGCGGAGGCCAATGGGATAGCGGGAGTCGATGATGATAATAATGGAATCATCGATGATCTTCATGGGGCCAATTTTTCAGTGCAAGGAACACCCACTGGAGATCCCCTAGATGATCATAATCACGGCACTCATTGTGCAGGAACGATTGCCGGAGTTCATAATGATATTGGAGTCGCAGGAGTGATGGCAGAGGCCTCATTGGTGGCCGTAAAATTTTTGAGCTCTGGTGGTGGGGGAAGTACCGATGCTGCCATGAGATCCATTGATTACGCCACGAAATTAAAAGTGAATGTGATGAGTAACTCTTGGGGCGGAGGAGGATTTAGCCAGGCGCTATTTGATGTCATTAAGCAGGCCTCAGATCAGGGAATTGTTTTTGTGGCAGCAGCAGGAAATTCTTCGTTAAATAATGACGCTGGAGATTTTTATCCCGCCAATTACAAAGTCGATTCTCTCATTTCTGTTGCGGCCACCAATGCTCAAGATGAGTTGGCCTCATTTTCTAACTTTGGAGCAAAGACTGTACACGTGGCCGCACCGGGACACCGAATTTTATCAACGGTCATTGGGAATAAGTACGCCGTGTCATCGGGAACTTCCATGGCAACTCCCCATGTTTCAGGAATTGTGGGATTACTTTTAGCGGCCAATCCAAACTTAAATGCGAAAGATATTAAACGTATCTTAATTGAAACGTCGACGAAAACTCCCAAATATACAGGAAAAGTGGTGGCCGAGGGCCGCGTTAATGCTTTTGATGCGCTCACCGAGGCAACGGCAAGACAATAGGATCACATTGAGCTAAGGTAGGGGGAAGAGAAATTTCCCCTATCTGCTTTTATGAATAAAAAACTTAAAGATAATTCTACTTACATTTCTGATACACTTTTGAAACTTTTTCCTACCACTGGAATTCCTTTAAATCATGAAAATGGATTTACCTTACTGGTGGCCGTGCTTTTATCAGCTCAATGTACTGATAAACGAGTTAACCAAATCACCCCGGCACTCTTTGCAAAGGCGAAGAGTGCTAAAGAAATGTTAAAATTATCAGTAGAAGAAATTGATGCCATCGTTAGGCCATGTGGACTTGCACCGAGGAAGGCCGCGGCCATTCGTGGGCTTTCAGAAATTTTAGTGGCAAAGTGGGGCGGCGAGGTTCCCCAATCATGGGAGGCGTTAGAGGAGTTGCCGGGAGTGGGACATAAGACGGCATCAGTTGTGATGGCCCAGTGGTTTGGTGAGCCAGCATTTCCAATCGATACGCACATTCAGCGCTTGTCCCAGGTTTGGGGATTAACGAAAAGTCATAAAGTTGAGCAAATTGAAAAAGATTTAAAATCTTTATTTCCTAAGGATATTTGGAATGAGTTACACTTACGAATTATTTTTTTTGGACGAGAATATTGCCCGGCCAATAAGTGCGATGGAAAACAATGCTCCCTTTGCCAAGAGTTGTTTCCCAAAAGAAGGCCGGGAAAGTATTATTCAAAGTAGATATACTTTAATTCATTTATTGTTGAGTGGGCGGGAAAAAATATGACAGAAATCATCGATTCAAAAGTTACGGCCAAGACCAAAACAAAACCCAATAATCCATTTATCGAGCTCATTTTTAACGTAGTCATTCCAACTTTTATTATGACCAAGGGAACAAAGTACTTAGGAAATCCCACGATTTCACTTTTGGTTGCTCTATGTTTTCCGTTGGGATTTTTACTTTTTGATTTGGCGAAAAATAAAAAATGGAATTTTTTTGCCATCATAGGTTTGTGTAGCATTCTTCTCACTGGCGGCCTTGCCCTCTTCAAAGTGCCTTATGATTGGTATCCATGGAAAGAAGCGCTAGTCCCTTTGCTCATTGGGATTTTTGTTCTTTATAGTTCGTTTACGGTGAAGCCACTTATTCACATGATTCTTTTTAACCCGGCGATGATGGATACGGAAAAATTAGAAGTGCTCATGAATGATGCATCCATGAAACAAAAAATTGATCATCATTTAAAAATCTCTACTATCTATTTTTCGCTCTCCTTCTTTTTGAGTTCCCTCCTCAATTATGTTTTAGCGGTGAGAGTTTTTGTTGCCATTCCTAGTGATTTGACAACAGCGATCCAAGAACAAATGCTAAATGATCAAATCGCAGAAATGCACATCAAGTCCAATTTAGTCATTGTCTTGCCTTGTATGGTGGCCACCGTATTAGTGCTCATTTATTTATTTTATGGGCTTAAGAAAATCTCCGGCTTGGGGATGAATGAACTTATGAGAACTAAGTAGTGAGAACAAAATAATGACGTGGGATTTAGAGTGGAATCACATTCCTGGGATAAGTGAATTTTTACAATCTTTTCCTCACCAAAAATTTGTGATTTGGGATATGGATGGAACGCTGGTGGATTCTGAAAGGCATCATGCCGTCGCCATTTCAAAAACGTTAAATAAATTACTTGGGATCAATATTTCTGGAGAAGAGATTTTAAAGAAATTTATTGGCAAACCAGACGACATGGTTTTTGAAGAATTGGCCACGCAAAATGGGAAGGAAATTTCATTTCGTGATTTCATGAAAGAGAAAAATGAATTCCTTAAGCAAATCTATCAGGCCCCGAACCAGGTAGGGGTGGATTTTTTTAGAAAAGAAATTTTAAATTTATTGAGCGGTCTACAAAAATCCCACCGAACGTTGGCGCTGGTAACTGCGAGCGAAAATTATTTTATGCACTCCATTTTGGATCTTTTGCCCGAGAGTTTTTTTTCGCTGCGAGTGGGAAGGCAAGATACGGCCTTAAGTAAACCCCACGCCATGCCTTATCTATATGCTATGGAAAAATTGGGAGCAAAAAATCCCAAGGAAGAAGTAGTCATCCTAGAAGATTCTCCTACCGGTCTGATGGCGGCAACTAGTAGTGGCGCGAGTGTGGTTAAGGTGAGTTGGTTTTCCTTCTAAGCTGCTTTAAGTGTGCACTTATTACAAGGTAACTGTAATTGTTACCATTTTTTTCTCATTTCTTTTTTTTAACAATAAATTTTTTATAATTTTGGTATAAAGGTTAAAAGACTTCACTGGAATTTTGTAAACTATGAATTATTGGGACAACAACCGTTGCGGCTTCCTAAATCAGTTCATTTGTTTTTTTACTTATATTTTTATTTGTACTGTTTTTTTTCTTTCTATGGCCTTCGCCCAAAATTTAGAGATCTCTGGGTGCTCGGATTCCCAGATGCAAGATTGGTTTAAAGAAAAACTAAAAATAACTCAGCAACCTTTTAAGTCGTATCACTGGGGAAGTCGGGTGGGTGCCTCACTTACCTCTCAACAGCAAATAAGAACCCGGACCTTTCCTGCATGGGAAGAAAAATTACAAACAAATGATTGGGATGGAAAATATCCTTTAAACTCGCAAACCCAGTGGTCTAAGAATTATTTTCGTAAAATGAGCAGTAATTTTTATTACGATGATTTACCAAAAAATGATCCTCGCCTAAGTAAAATCATGATGTGGGACGTGGGAATGGGATTGTACACAGCTCTCGACCCCATTCAGAGCATTTCCTACGCTAGGGACAACTGGATATTATTAGAGGTGACGGTTCCTCAAGGTGTTACCTACCTAGACTATCAAAAGCATACTGATTCAAGTTACGGCCCCTGTGGTAAAAACTTGGGTTATGACTTTAATCTCGTGGGCGGAAAAGAGGATAGAGAATTTCGAAATTTATTTTGGAACTTCATTTTGAAATATCAAGTTCAATTTATTCATTACCAGTGGAGAGAATCAACTCCTGTTGAACTTTGTGAAGAAGGTAGTCATGTGGGGGCCTTTAACTTTATTAATCCAAAAATAATGGACGTTCCTGGTTTTGGGTTGAAACTTTTTACCAAGCACAAAGGCCTAAAAAATCCAAATTCAAGAGCTGATTATCTAGAAATGGCAAGAAAGCTCCATTCATTAAATCAAATTTCACTCAAAAAATATGATCATTTACTTACCAACTTTGGTTGGAATAGTATTTTAAAAAAATATGATAAGGGACCACAAGATCAATCAGAAGAAAAACTCTTGGAACAATATAGATCTGAATTTTTTCAATGCAATTATCAAAATCCTAGTACAGCGTTACCATAAATTCAAAAAATTTTTATGGATCTATACTGATGCAGGTTTGGTTTTCAAGAAGGAGAACGAGGGCGAAGCGCCGAGACGTGCTACTGCACGTCGCAGGCGATGAGATCCGAAGTTCGACGCACTGGAAAATCAAAACCGCATCAGTATAAAGTTAAGGGGGATTTTAATGTGGATTCCTCTTTCTTATGTTTTCTATTTTTCTTTAACCACAACTGATACTCATCAAGCTCCATAATTTCATCACGAAAGATGGCCACCCGGTAATTGGCCTGCTCTTGATTCATGAATTGCCATTTGCTATCCAGAATTTGCTTAAGGATTTTGTCATCTAAATTTTGAATATCATCAGATTCTTCCATACGCAAAATCACTTTTTGCTTCATCAGATAATATTTTGCCATTGCCCACCTTCCTTAAAAATATTGTTTCACACTTTTTTTCGCGAGGAAACTTGCGGCAATAGCTGACAGGCCATATCATATAACGATAAAGATACCATTAAAGACGAGATGACAAAATGACTCTATTATTGAAGCAAATTTTTGCCTTACTAAAACTTATCAACTCTGAAACAGAAACCGACCAAATCGCTTGGGGATTAACTCTGGGACTCGTTTTGGGAATGTCCCCTTTTTTATCACTTCAAACATTTTTGGTCTTACTCTGTATCTTTATCTTTCGCGTGCAGATGGGGGCAGCGACCCTCAGTGGATTTTTTTTTGCCTTTGTGGCCTACATCTTTGATCCTGTTTTTCACATTATTGGTCTATGGATCTTGAGACTTCCAGCGCTTCAAGGCCTTTGGACTGACCTCTATAATATTCCCCTTGTTCCCTTGACTAAGTTTAATAACACAGTGGTTATGGGGGCAGGAGTTGTGACTATCATTGTCTGTGTTCCTGGATTTTTTCTTTTTCGAAAATTATTAACTAAGTATCGTCAAACGGTCGTCGCTCGTTTTAAACAAACAAAAATTTGGAAGGCCGTGGAAGCGACCTCCCTCTACAAATGGTATTACACTTATGAACAGTACAACTGACAAGAACCAGACCCCACCTCCCATTCCGACTAACGCGAAAAAAAAGAAGAGTGGCGGAATTTTTAGAACTAAGCTCATTCTCATCACCCTCACTTTTTTGGTGTTGAACTTTATCTATTTCCATTTTTTCTTTGAAGGACATCTGCGTAGGCTGATGGAGTGGGGACTCACCAAGTCCACTTATGCTGAGGTGAATGTGGGGGCCGTTAAGTTTAATCTCTTTAAATTGGAATTTGGAATTTACGATTTCCAAATGACCAATTACGAAGTTCCTCAAAATAATCTTGTGGCCTTTTCTTCTGTAATCATGAATGTGGAGATGAGGGCACTCCTTATGGGGAAATTTGTTGTGGAAGAGGCGTCGCTTCTCAATTTAAGTTTTCAGCAACCAAGAAAACGTGTAGGAAAAATTTATCCAGAGTTAAAACGCAAGGCCGAAGAAGAAGCTAGGGCCAATGAAGGAAAAGAAAGTGCGTTAAGTAAAACGATCAACCAAGAAAAGAAAAAATTGATCGATGAAAAAATAAATTCCAATGTCCTCGGTGATGCCATGACTTTTTTGGCGGCCGACAATTGGAAAGAAGGCCTTTCGAATGTGAGTGATGATTTAAAGACAACCCAGCAAATTAAGCGCGCAGAAGATTTTATCAGCAGCAAAAAAGAAGATTGGAAAAAATCCATTGCAGAAATTAAGCAAAGTGAAAAATTAAAATCTATCTTAGAAAAAATGAAAGGAACCAAGTTATCAAAAGATCCCAAAGAGGCCCTCTCTCAGCTTAAAGATTTAAAGAAAACCTATGAAGAAGGGAAGAGCGAGCTAGAAGGTGCAAAAAATAAAATTTCTTCCATTCAAAAAGATTCGGAAGTGCTGCAAAAAATGGTGAAAGATATTGATTCGTTCATTAAAGAAGATTTGGAGAGTGCAAAAGGAAAAATGAAGATTCCGTCGCTTAATATTGCAAGTGTGGGGAAAGATCTTTTTGCCAGGTATATTTCAAATCAACTTGCTCCTTATCAAGGCATCATTGCCAAAATTCAAAAATACGCTCCTAAGAAAAGCAAGGAAGAGGAGATAAAACCACCTCCACGTGGACAAGGATTGAATATTCATTTTCCTAAAGAGGGTGGTTATCCTGCGTTTTGGATTAAGAAGGTGGGCCTATCAACCAATATTCAAAGCGACCGAGCGAGTGGAGAAATAAAAGATATTTCCACTCAGCCTGCACAAGTGGGAAGACCGATAAGCTGGAATTTTCAAGGAGAGCTTCCGTCTCAAAAATTGAGCGATGTTCAGTTTAATGGGGCGCTGGATTTTAGGAAGAGTCCTACCAATCTAAAATTTTTAATGATGGTGGGCAGATATCCAATCGAGAAAATGCAACTCACTGAGTCGTCAAAATTAAGTTTAGGAATGGAGAAGTTATCAGCGAGAACCAAAATTAATGGTGAGTTTGATGGGCCAGTGATGGATGTGATTCTTGATAGTAAATTTTCAGACTACGAGTGGAAAGTGAGCTCCGAGAAGCAGGCACTGCAATCCATTTTAAGTAGTATTTTGGGTGGAATTAAAACAGTGGATGTGAACGCCCATCTACAAGGCCCCATTTTTAATCCCGACATTTCCCTGACGACAGGTCTTGCGGATGATTTAACTAATGGTATCAAAAATGAATTTGACAAACGCTTAAAAGAAGCAGAAGCGCAAATAAAACAATTAATTGAAAATAAAATTGGCGAACAAAAAAAGAAACTGTTGGCAAGTTTAGGTGAAAATGAAAAGCAAATTTTTGGGCCACTTCTGAGTAGCAATAAATCGATTACTGATATGTCATCAAGTTTTGATCAAGTGATGAAAGATCTTCAAGATCAAAAGAAGAACGAAGGGAAAGAGAAGGCCGGCAAAGCGCTGCAAAAAGGGTTGGATAAATTAAAAAATAAATTGCCGTTTAAGTTTTAAAGAGAAAAATAGTTCCGTGAATGATTCTCCAACTCTTTAAGAACTTTTGTCATTAGCTTCGAATAATAAGGTTGTTCAAAGTAATACATGGTAACGGGGCGTTTCATTTTTTGATATTTGTTTAAAATTTTAATATGACTATTTTTAGAGATTAGATGCTTACTCATTAACGCTCTGCCTAGGCCAAGCTGAACACCATCAATGATGCCGTAAACATCACCCATAAATGATCTACGGTAAAATTTAGGAGGATGGGATTGAGCTCTAAAAAAATCTTCTGTGGCATTATCCCTAGGCCCATGATCTAAAAATACATCTTTGAAAGTTTGATGCGTCTTACTTTCAATCACAACAAATTCTTCTTCGCCAATAACTTTTTTCAAAATTCCTTTTTTTTCCCAAACGTAGTCTGTGATGACAATATCGGCACTTGCTGTTTTCAAAACATTTTCCAACTCATTCATTTCATAGGATTGAAAATAAATCTGTACCTTGGGATTTTTGAGTAAAAAAGGTGCAAGTGTGGGTATGATCACTGATCGTAAAATGGAAGAATAGGCACCAATTCGAACTGTACCTGCCAATGCATGAGCATCTCCAGTTAACTCGAAAAGTAATTCATCTTCAAATTTTTGATTAAGTAAAGTAAATCGGAATAATCTTTCGCCGGCCTCCGTGAGCTTTAGGCCGCGAGATTCGCGAATGAAAAGGGTGACCGATAGTTCATCTTCTAGCGCTGAAATCCTTTGTGACAACGCTGATTGAGTTAATCCCATTTGCTTGGCCGCCAAAGTAACATTTAACGTTGTTGCGGATTGTTTGAATGCCTGGAGGGATAAGTGGGATAATTTCATAGACATTAATTATATTAATCGACACATAAAAACAATTAATTTTAATAATGTTATTTTTTCTTTTATCTTGGTTACATTCCGATGGGGAATAACTTAATAAATGGAGGTAATGATGAAGCAAGTACTGACAACTTTTTTATTTACAATGATCGCCGTATCCCAGGCCCGCGCGGACTATCAATGTAAAAGTGAGAACGGCGAGGAGTTGGCCGTTAAATTAGGACGATATCATGCAGCTCGACACGAAGCTCCCTACCGCAATGTGCAAGTATCTTTTAAAAACGCTAAGCAGACTCAATTCTTTAAAGGCAAGTTCATGGAGGAATCGGAGCACTATGAACTCTATGATGAAAATGGAAGCAGTGTTGGTCTCAAAGTTGTTCAGTCTATTTCTCTCGGGGGACGTTGTGGCCGCTGCTCTTCTCATGATTATCCAAGTAGCGATTATCCAAGTTTAGATACAAAATATTTCGCCAAACTATTCCTTGGACAGACCGAGATGGATTTCCAATGTACAAAAATGGTAAAATAAAATATTTTTATTTTTTTATTTTTACGGCGGCCCTCACTTATGGGGGCGCCGATTTATTTCTAAAATCACTCTATTCAACAACGATTACAATTGAATCAGAGGAATCAAAAACTCAAAACCTAACTTCAGTTTATAATCAGATTAAGTGGACTTCCACCGCCACTAAAGATATTTGGATGATGAATCAAAGTCACTATGGAAGATTCCCCAAAAAAGATTTATGGGAGCGATTGGCCATTGTTATTGATAAATCAAAAAGGCCCATGATCGCAAACTATTATCAATTATCTCCTGGCCCGCTGGAATGGAATGATAATTTACCCGCTCAACGAGTGGCCTATCGTGCCAGCTGTTTTATTTGCCACAACAATGGCCCCCGTGCCATTCGACCAGTTTTTAAGAGTGAGAGTGCCGCCCTATCACTGTCTGAAAAAATAAAAATAATTATTCTCAATTTTCGCATGAAAACTTATGGCCGAATAAAATACGACGATGGGCACAATCAAGAAGATTTAACTTTATCCACTCCCTTTCATTACCGATCTCCAAGAGAGCTAGAGGAATTACAAGTTAAAACCTGTCTTCGATGTCACCAAGAAGAGGGATTGTTCGCTCGCGGAAAATTAGTGCGCCAGCAAACAGGGACAATAAAACATTTAGTGGAAAGTGGTAGTATGCCTCCCATGGGATTTAGCTTGTCTGATAAAGAAAAAAAACAACTTACTGATTTTCTGAGAGGATTTTGATTTTTTGCCTAGCTACCATTTCTCTTGGGATCGAAATTTTTAGTACTTATCTTTTTTCTTTTCTTTTTTTCAATATCAAAGCTATGAGAAAGTAAGCTCCCGGCCTCAATTTTGAAACTTTCCGATGACGTCACCCTATACGCATGGGAATTTGGTTTTCATGGTGTGCAAATGATCCAAATCGTTGGATCACTTCTGTCGTCGACGTATAACCGCATACGCATCCCAATCCATTAGTTTGGAACCTCTATTTGAGAGCAGATCAAACAGCGAGATGCTACGCTCTCTACCTCACGTTTGAAATTTTATTTTTTCACATTTTTCTTAGATTTTTGCTAAGTCTCTAGACGCAGGGGTCGTAATAAGTCCATTTTTTGATTGCGCTTATACTGCAGAAGTTGGGCCATTGATAAAGTTCGGGATCTCAACAGGATATGTCTATCGACGGCTAAAGCTTAATATCACCAATCGTAAAACCATAGACACCATTTATCAAATCAGATAATACAAATTCTCTACTTACTCCTTCAAATTCGTTGATTTCTTTTTCTTCCTGGTTGATTTTAGTGATTTCTTCATCAGTATTTATTTTTTTCTTTTCTGGTTGGTGGAAGTCATCAACAATAATTTCTTGGTCGTTGGAATCGAGGTTCTTTTTTTCTTTTTCTATACTTTTAAGTTTGTCTTTTAGTTTATTCTTATCAGGAAGAAATCTCTTGAGATCTGTTCTCTTTGATATTCTTACCATGCATTTCAATTTGAGACTCGGCAAAATATTCGACTGACATGCCCCAAATGGGGATACGTATTTTATGGAATCAGGCCTTACGGCAAGATTAAAGATTGTCACATCATTTATTTTTTTTACAAAAGAGGCGACAAATTCAGTTCCTGTGGGAAATAAGGCGCCACAGTTTGAAAAATTTTGAGATTCTAATTTACAGCTCAATACTTTTTCTTCGGTTTTGGAAATGGGAGTCGATCCATCTAAAATAAGTTCTGAGTTTTTTCCAAACGGAACTAAATGTTCTTCCGCTGTCATAAAGTTAAATGATTTGTAATCGGAAAGTTTACGTTGAAGATCAATTTCTGAGTGGGTTGTCCCGTTGGAAATATTCACATTAGGATTGGGTATCGCAAATAATAGGGATGGGAGATAGAAACAATAGAGGTTTAAGATTAAAAGAAATTTCATAAGATATTCATCATCACTTAGAGTTAAAAAAATCACAAGCACCACGTAAAAAAAATTCCTCGTATTTCCTCAGGTAGAAACTTTCGTGACTACCTGGGAAAATATTTCACGAGGAATCTGAACTTTTTACCTAGGACTTATTTCAATATTTTTTTGATCAATGACGACCCCTCTTGTCGTTAGCTCAAACTTTAAGTTTAGCTTTTTCCCGCGGGCGTTTTTTGGAAATTTGTATTGAAAGGCCACTTCTTTCGATTCTCCTACTCCTAGTGCCCCCGTACTAACTTCCTTTTTCTCCATCTGGATAAGGGCGCTGGACTCATTAACAGGCGTTAATTTTACTAAATATCCATCACTCACAGATTCGGCCTTCGGTGATAGGGTTACTTTGAACGTGTGCTTTTTGAAACCAAAGAGAAATTTTTTCACTTTGGGAGTGTTATCATAATCGAGTTTCAAGTTTGCAACGGCGTTGACACCCAATGTCCCACTCACCTGAAATTTCAACGTCCGAACAGATCTGTAGGTATCTCCCGGGAAATCGATTTCCCCATTAATCAACAGTGGGTCGCCCGAACGAGCTTGCCTTGAAATTTCGTAGGCCACATCACTAAAAGAAGTTGTGCTACTTCTCGCTGCCGCCATTAAACTTCCCTGACTTGATTGAAGCACAATATTTTGGGCCCCCGTAATCCTAAAACTTAGTGGGCCATTAAAATCAACGGGGGAGATGTTCTTGATCTGGATTTTTAAATTTCCCTTAGATCCTGGCAAATACTGGGTTTGATCTAGTCCTGCCTTGGAAAATCCAAGGACTGGATTTTTTTGAGCGTATTGTGCTACTTCTTCTTTGATTTTATTTTGCAAAGGGCCATCTTCATTTTCCAAGGTTGTGGCATAGGCCGTTTCGTAATATCCCCTTACTGCCTGTTGATAGGTTTGCTCAACCCCTGCTTTGTATCCTTCTCCTTTCGCTAAATCAAAACTAGGTTTAAATGCTTTATCATAGGAAAGACCGCGAACACGAAGCGAAGCGCTGGCCAGAAGAGTCTTATAATTTTCATTATAAATTTTGGCAAAATTTCCTTCAAAGGATTGCTTGTAGAGATTGGCAAAATTATCTTGGTATTTTTTTGCACAAATATCTTTAAAGACAGTTAGATCTTTATAAACATTTTGGCACTTTGGTTTTCCTGAAGGAATATTTGTTGGAGAGGTAAAGACCGTTCGGTAATCAGCAAATTTTTTGGACTTGTCATCAACGGCCTTAAATTCTTGATAGGATTTAGCAATGACTTCATCAAGAGATGTTTTAATTTTTTGAGAGAGAAGCCACTCATCATCGGTAAGAGGAGAAGGATCTTGAGACTGAGAAACTTTAAAGTTTGACGCCGATTCATTAATGAAACTTTTTTCATTTTGATCTTTAATTACTGTCGCCCGACTTTTATCGATGCTTGCCCCTCCTTCCTTATTAGTGCCTACCTGAGACAGAGAAATTAAATCGTCTAAAAATTGCGCAAAATATTTTGGTCTTAATACTTGTTCTAAGTATTTTTTTGCGGCCGCTGTTCCCGCCGCACTTCCTTCGGCCTGTGCCCGATTTAAATCGGCAGGTGCTGATGTTCCACTATTGAAACCTACACTATATCCTTGGCCCTCACCCCTGGCCTGGGCCCAAAATTTTCCTTGAGCGTTTCCTAAATCACTGCCAATGTTACTTCCATTAATGGTGGAATAATCTTTGCCTCTCGATTCACCATTTTTTGCCCCAGCGTCTTGCGCCGCAGTGCCAACTTCGCTCGCTCCAATGGCCTGGGCCGCGGATTCATAATTTCGGTAGAGCTCGAGTCGTTGTCCATACTCTTTTTTTGCTCCTTCATATGTCACTTGGTCGGATTTGTAGGTAGCAAGTGCCTCCGCTTCTTTTCTCTGGAATACAATTAAATCACTTTTCAGCTGCGAGAGTTGCGCCTGGAGATTTCGCAAATTGGCATCACCACTACGCAAAATTTGGTCTAACTGTGCCAAACGATTTTGAGTTTGCTGAATTTGTTGAGCTAAATTTCCTAAATCTCGTTCAAGAGACTGTCTTCGTGCCAAACTAGAATTATATCTCACTACTTGCTGATCATATTCTCGACTTTTTATTTCGATTTGCGCACGCAGTTGTCTCCATTCATTTTCGGTATTGGCGAATTGTCGATTAAAACTATTTAATCTCCTCTCAGCGTCGGCCTGTTCACTCACTAAGATTGTTAGCTCTTTTTTCGCCAGAGCGATTTTATTTTGTAGTTCTGCTTTACTTTGAATAAGCGCCGTCTGAGTCGAAGTTTCTTCATCAATAGATCTTGTGGCCTGAGATATTTTACTTTGAATCGATGTTAAAGAAGATTCATGGGCCGCAAGTGAGGATTTTAGAGAGGATAGTTTAGAATTTTTTAAATCATAGGACTGCTGTGCATCTGCACGGTCTTTTTTGGCAGATGTCAATAATTGCTCTAGTTGTTGGATTTCCTCCTTAGTCGCGCCATTTTGTCTAGCCGTTTCCAATTTGGTAGCAACGGTGTTGATGTGGGCATCTAAGCGACGAAAGGAATTTTGCAATTCATCTACTACATTCTGAAGGGAATCAATATCAGATTTTTCTTTTTGAATAGTGACCGATAGTGACTCTTCTTCTTGAGACCACGTGGCCTTTTGAGCTTTTAGTCTTACTACTTTTAATCTTGATTCTTCCACATCTTGATCAACTCGATTGTACCTAGCTTCTAAATAATCAAGTGCCTCTCTTCTTTGTTTAATCGAAAGCGCTTTCACTGCTGCCTCTCGCATCAATTCTTCTTGGCGGACGCGTTGATTGCGATAAGTTTGATCCAGTGGTTCAAATATCTTAGTTAGCTCTCGATAATCTCGATCAATGCGATTGAGAAGCGAAGTCTCTTGATTAAGTTGTTGTATCTCTGAGCGCAATGATTGATCCACACTGGCGTAATTATTTTGGGATTGGCCTAATTCACTAGATCGTTGATTGAATTCATTTTGCGCATTACGAAAATCTTGTTGGATATTATTAATATTGATTTCAGTATCAGAAATCTTTTTCGCTTGTGTGTCAGTGGCATTCTTGGCCGCGTTATATTGATCAGTACTATCGGCCAATCGATCATAAGCATCATTCATTAGAATCTCAAAGCGGGGGTAATTGATTTCGTCGGGAAGGGTCTGGGGCTGAGCATTGGCATGAGGGATACTTAGGTTTAATAGGTAAAAAATCGAAAAACTAAGTGAGGTCGCCTTGGGGCAAAAGGTAAAAAAATTTTTATTCATACTTTCCTCTTGGGTGGTGTTGAGTCGAAACGAGAATAGAAAATCTCACTCCTTCAGTCACGGATTTTTTTTTAGTGTCATCTTGTTTTAAGAATTCGGGTATTTTTAGAGAGACAGTGTCAAAGGGAGGATGATGTTCTGAAAAAATCTTACAACGTTACTTACTCGTTCCTATTGACGAATTTTTAAGTACGATGCGTTGAGTGTTTGATCACTACCACCAACTACGTGTAACGAATAACGTAAAACGAGATAACGTAAACGTAAAATAGAGGAGATTGAAAAAATGAAAAAGGCCTTTAAATTTTTTGTAGCTAGTTTTTTTGCAACCCAATTATCCGCATCGATTGCCCAAATTCAAATTGAACCATTAGGTAATCGTGATATTAATTACCGAATTGAACGGCGATTGGAAAAGTTGGTGGATTTGATTCAAAGAGACCGCGCTCACTTGGCCATGTATCCTCAAGCAAAAGAAGTACTTTTAAAAAATATAAATTTTGCGATTGATTCCATCGTTGGCAATGCAGGTCCGGGCCCTGGACCAAATCCCAATCCTTATCCCAACCCAACTCCCTTTCCTCCTGCTCGCATCTTAGAAGTCACGGCGCTCGTTGAAGATTTTAAACTAACACTGTTGGGAGCTACCGTTGGAGAAATTTTCACTCAGTGTATGGATAGCTATCCGGCAAGTTCTTCATCCGTAGATGAAATTGCTGTTGTTGCCAATAATTCCCGAGTGGTTTGGCTTTATAACCGGACCAGTACCTACGGAGATAAAGGGTCAGTGTGTAGCTTAATTTCTCAAAACGTAAATGTTTCAACCGTAAATCAACCAGTGGGTTATATCACTGTTAATGGTGCCTTTGAACAAAGTAACTTTACCTTGAGTGGGGATTCAAAAGCGAAAATATTATCGCAATGTTTTGATGCCTTTCAATCTTCTAGTCACAATGGCCTAGATGAAATTTATGTAGCGGTAGGAAAATTGCCCATGGTGCGATTATATAATCAAAAATCTTACTGGAACCAGGCCAGTTCTGCCTGTAATCAAGTCATGGAAGTCGTAGACACATCTTTTCCTTAAATGTCATTTTTTAAGATCGGCCAGGCGTACGAATTGTGTCTAACAAAGTATGTCTGGCCTCTTTATCTTAGTTTCAAAATCTAAACGTATCGTTATCCTTTTTTTAAACATTATTAAGGATAACGGATGTTGCGGGCGGCCTTTCAAAGACTGTGGTTGATTTTTCTTTTTTCAACAAATGATTTAAGTTTTGCAAGTCAATTAATGGGTCGAGATTTGTTGGTTTATTTCCAATCTACTTGTAAATCGCAAGGAGATTGGACGAGACGATCTCTCAAAGATTCAGAGGCCCTCATATCTATCTTAGAAAGTTTGCGGACCGATACTGATTGTGTCACTGCCTCTGGTGCCATCACTCAATTAGGTAACTTGCGAGAAAAAATTGGTTCTCTACAAGAAACACAGCGCTTAAATATTGAAATTGAAAAAGTGAAGGCGCAGGAAATCGAAGTACAAACCCAAATTAATTCTACGACAGACCCGGATTCCCTTTTGGATTTGCGATCTGTCTT
The DNA here is from genome assembly GCA_029865945.1 of Bacteriovoracaceae bacterium. GTDB lineage: Bacteria > Bdellovibrionota > Bacteriovoracia > Bacteriovoracales > Bacteriovoracaceae > JARXAH01. The sequence goes on from JARXAH010000073.1 coordinate 52,679, forward strand.
GCGATCACTTCAAGTTCAAAAGGCCGGACTCATTTCTCAAGAACAATCGAGAACGAGAGTTTTAGGAGGAGATTTAGATTCCTTTTTATCAAATATAATTGCGGGAACAAATAGCGTCTTTGAAACCGTGACGTCCAATAGTAAGTGCTTGCAGAAACATTCGAATCTGCTGACGACAGCGACTTCATTGGTGGGAATGATTGGCGGGAGCTTGACTGCGATTAATCCTGTGTTGGGAATAGGCTTGGCGGCCGGAACAGATTTTCTGGGTGTGGTCGTTGAGGGGACAAGAAAAGCAAAATTTAATCGAAAAATTCGCAGGATCGCATCGAGCACACTGGCCCTTGAAGGTTACAAGTGCGCTTTGGAATCTTTATCAGATCGGTGGTGTCAGCTTAAGGATGCGGAAAGTTTTTTGCAATTTGTGGCAAAATTGCGAAGGCAAAATAATGAGGAGAGTGGACTCAAATCCGTCGTGCGTTTAAGTGAGCGCGACATTCCCGTTATTCTTGATTGGCTCAATCGTGTCAAGACTGGAGTTCCCGCCACCAATTCGGCGGACGCCGAGAGGCGATCTTTAGTCTATGAAAGAGAGCAAATTGTTAAGGCCTCTGATGACCAAGGAACGGGCATACTTTCTGAAAATCGTTCCCTTTATGATACGAGCACAACCAATGAGGACAAGTGGTCGGTACTTAAAAAAGTGATTAGCAATTTAGCGGGAGTTTGTTCAAATTCCGGTTTGACAAGGGGAAGTAGAAATAATCCGCTGTTTGATATTTATCCTCAGTCTTATTCTCCTTATTATTTAATTGGCCTTGATAGAATACCAACAGATAATAATAACAATCCTTTTGATTTTTGTCGTTTTGATCCCTTTAGTCAGTTGCCTGGTGGAGCTTATTCACCTAATTACGATTTGGCCGCTCAACGTTACAAAGATTGGGTAGAAAAAGCTAGGTCGAGGGTAAATCAAGAGATGACTTTAATATTGCAACCCGATGCACTGCAAGTATTGACCTCTACCTATGACCGAACCACCAATAAATGGAAGTATTCAGCGATCGATTCATTTAAAAATGTTGTCAATTTTTTACAAAAAAATCGCCCGCAAATTTTTCCTCATGATGCCTATCAAAAAATTTTTGATAATACATTAAAGCGCCTTGAAGATATCGTTCGTATCATTAATGAATCTGTGAATGGGCCAACAAATTTAGCCTTAGATCCTAAATCTGCTCTTGAGGAAATCTTTAAGACGGCCGATTTGCAATTTGGCATTATTGTCATTCAAGCGAGATTAGAAATGGTGGTGAGAGTTTCTTTGGATCATTATTTTTCTCAAATTGATCCCAGCGAGCAAGATGTGGCCGCCCAGTTTTTAGTCGCCGACTCCTTTGTTTCCACGCTTACAAAATTAAGTGGCTCTGATGATCTAGCGCTTCTCTCTCTTGATAACCGAAATGCCATGTCGGTGAGCATGAACAATTTAAAAAACTTTGGTGACATTTTTCAAAAGGAGCTCAATCGAGTCATTCGAAAGAATGCTGATCGGGCCGGTAATTCCGATACCTCGGTGGGAATTGTTTATGAGAGAAATGTGGCGGAAATGTGCTTGTTGTTGTCAACGCTGCCAGAATGGCCAAAGAAGGTGAACCGGAAATATTGCCAAAATGTACAAATTCCTGAGGTGATTCCTGGGGGCCCAAGTTCCGTTTTAGTGAACGACGAATACTTGAAACAAAATTTTTCTGTGAGAAGTTGCGGTTACCGGGACTACATACGCAAGTCAAAAATATATCAGGATTGGGGGGTTAGGTTTTAATATCTCAAGATTATAGGCCAATAGTTTTTAACCCTTTTTGCCAAGGCAAAGACCAAATTTCTCCATATTTCTTTTCTGTGTTGCCCATGTGAAAAACGAATAATTTTGATTTTTTTCTTCCCTCTGGATGGAAACAATTTTGGAAATATTTTAGTCCTTCTAATTCTCTATGATCTAAATTTGGTGAAGTCTTTACTTCAATTCCATAATATTCGCCTTGAAGTTCTAGAATAAAATCCACTTCAATACCGGCCCTGGTTCTAAAAGAAAATATTTTGAGATCAACGTCATTTGCCCAACTGGAATGCAAGAGCTGAGAGAAGATCAGTTGTTCGGAAAGTTTTCCGATCCTATCTGCACTCGCAAGATAATTTCCAAGTAGGCCATTGTAAACGCCGTTATCAAAAAAATAAAATTTAGGATGCTTGATGATATCTTCACTATGGCCTTCGTGTAAAAAAGGAAACAATCGATAACCGACCAGAGTATCTTCTAGAATTTCAAAATATCTTGGTATCGCGTGACGAGAAATTTTTGATTTGGAGGCGAGCTTAGTATAGTCAACAAACTCGGCAATCATAGCTGTTACTTCAGTAAAGAAGCGAGCGAATGAGTCTAAGTTTCTCGTAAGGGATTCGGCCTTGATTTCTTCTTTGAGATAATTGGCGGCGTAAGATCTCAAGATGAGTTTTTTTTCTTTTTCAGAATTTAATAGATAAGGGTCTGGTAGGGTTCCATATTCTAAGGCACGCTTCACATCCATGGAATAATTTAATTCTTTGGCCACCAGAGGGCCTAAATTAAAATTTACTAATCTTCCAGGTAGCAGGTTGGCACCTCCACGTTTCAATTTCCGAGCGCTCGAACCGGTGAGATAAAATTTGATGGATTTGTTTTTATCAACAATCGCTTGGATGGTATTGAGTAGTTTGGGAAGGCGTTGAATTTCATCTATGTAAACAGATTTGTAGTTTTCGGACTCGACCGCTTCTCTGAAGGCCGAAGGAAGGCCTGAGTACTTTAAAAACTCTAACTCGTCTGACAAATTGATCTCTAAATCTGGTTTTATTCCACTAATGAGAGTGGTTTTTCCCACTTGGCGAGGGCCAAGTAAGAGAACACTTTTTTTGGTTTTGATAATTTCTGGGGCAATAATTCGGGTGATCATGTGCTCATAATATCACAATTATGAGCACTAGTGCACCTAAATTCTAAGCCATTCTTGCATGAGCTCTTTCATTTTGGTTTGGTAAGGAGTGTTTTCAAGTTGGGATTTTGCTTTAAATGCTGCCAATAGATTCACAGGTACTTTGATGCTGATTAACTTGGAAGGGGATTTAGATTTAGATTTAGATTTTAATTTAAGATTTAGCTGTGTTTCATAATGAAGGCGCCTAAAATCATCTAGGAAAATAAGGATTTGCTTGGGAGTTAATTTTTTACAATTTTCAAGATATTCATCTGAAAATAATTGAAGGGCCTTATTTTTTTTCATCATTTCTTTTGTGAATTCTCTCTAGAGCGGCCACATCTGCCAAGTCTTGCGGACGTTTAGCAGCTCGCTTCATTTTAATTAAATCTTTTAGGTTTAAGATATTGATCGACTGATTTTCAAGTTTTATTTTGTTAATTTCCTTCCCAGAGAGATCGAAGGTAAGAATGACATCGACTTATGGGGCCCAACGCCAACTTTTGTCCATGATCAAAATTTATTCAAACATGTTGTGACTTCATAATATTTTTTTTCTAATTTAAATTCTGCTGGAAGTGGTTTCTTGTCTTGCTTTGTGTATCTTTGATAAGCAAAATATTCAGGAAAGCCTAGGGTGTGTAGTTTCCATAATGCATTGTAGTTTGAATAAATGTCTAAATTGTATTGTTTGTAAATTGTCACAAATTCACTTATCTCTGCGGCCATTACTTCAATAATAAATTTAGAATTTATGACTAACTGCATGGCTATTTTAGATGGATCTGGCCTACCGTAAGGGTCTAACAAATCAGGTAATTCATTTACAGTCTTATCATTTTTTGATTTTTGGTGAAATTTATTCTCAGCGAGAAATCGCATTACGAGATAAGGTTGTATTTGTCCAGATCCAAGACTAGTGAATAAAAATTTATTAGTAGAGGTATTACGCTTTACAGGTTGCATGTGATTTTCAAGATATTTTCTATCTTCTTGATAAGTTTTATAGAAAAGTTTCATGGTATCTTCTCTCTCCGTATCATCTTTGAAATTAAGTCTACCATGAAGTGTTTCATCATCTTGAGAGTTGTCAAAAAAATCGTAACCTAGTCCTTGCATTGATAGATTCCAAACTAAAGAGGATGGATCGATACTATATAAGCATGAAATGTCACAGATATAATTATCAGTTCGTTTTATAATTTCTGGAAATTTTCTAGCATTGATAGCTTCTATTGTTTCAGTCCCTCCTCCGACTCCTCGATGCTTATCCATATATTCATCAGTTTGTGCGAATGATTTTATCCCATAGATAAGTAAAAAAATTGACATCAAATGCCTAATCATTAATGGAATTTTTGCTTCAATCTTTGAATGGTGGAAAGAAAATAATCTTGAAATAGATTTGGACATTTCATATCTCATAAAACCTCACTAATTACTTGCATAAATATGCAAGATACAAACAGCTAAATTTATTAATGACAAGATTCATAAGATATAATTAATCTTAATGTTTCACGAAAATTTTTTTTTGTGAAATCAAAGGATAAATTTAGTGAATTAATTACTAATATCTGTACTTAATATAGAGTAAGAAAAACGTTTGATGATAAAAATTCCATTATTAAAGGATTGGATCACCCTAACGCCGGAAATAATCCCTTAAGCCCCGCCACGATGTACTCGATCGCTACCGCAAGAAGAATCATTCCCATAATTCGCGTAAGAACGTTCATGCCCGTGCGGCCGATGCGTTCGCGGATTTTTCGACTGGAAGACAAAATATAAAAAACCAACATCGAAAGTAAAAATAGGGCCACAAAAGAGGTTCCCCACTCGTACCAATGATCAAACTTTTCGCTCTGAATGATGCAAGTACTAATGGACCCGGGCCCAGCAAGGAGTGGGATGGCAAGAGGAACAACTCCAAGCTCTTTAATTTGCGACTGACGGTCTAACTCGCTCTGATTAATGTTGGTAGGTGATTGCTCGGCACGAATCATACTCATGGCAGAGAGCGCAATGAGGATTCCCCCCGCCACCCTAAAGGAGACGAGTGAAATACCAAAATACCCTAAGATAAATTTTCCGCATATCAAGCTCAACATCAGCGTAATGAAAATCGCAATCCCACAGCGCATGGAAATATTATCAATTTCTTCTTTGGAGTATTTACTCGTAAGCGAAATAAAAACGGGGAGGGCACCGAGCGGATTGAGTATCGATAGTAGTGAAATAAAAAATTTTGTCGCAAAGGTAAATAAACTTAGTGTCGTTAACATAATTCTATTTCCATTCGCACATGATGAAGCGCCGCTTGAGACGCCCTGTATTTAATCATCTCTCGATTTCCCATAAACTGGTAGTGAAAAGCTTTAGTCCCCAGCGGTGAAGCAATACCTATCCAAACTGATCCCACAGGATTTTTTTCACTTCCGCCCCCAGGCCCTGCAATCCCAGTCGTACTCACGGCCACATCACATTGAGTCGCAGCTTTCACACCTTCGGCCATGAGTTTCGCCACCGTTTCACTAACGACACCTGCCGATTGAATGATTTGCTCAGGTACTTCTAGTAATTCAGATTTCATTTCTTCACTATAGGCAACCACCGACCCCTTAAAAACCGTAGATGAACCTGCCACATCAGTTAGTCGCGACGCAATCAATCCCCCCGTACAGGACTCTGCGGTACCAAGAGTTATCTCTTTGGCGCGCGCCAACTGGAGCACAAAATTTGGGAGTTCCAATTGGCCAAATTGCCAAATGTGGGGAGCGAGAGGAGAATTTAAAAATATTCGCTTCAACTTTGAAGCGCTCTCTTTAACTTGGGCCTTCGTTTCACCGCTGATACGAATTCCAATGTCCACGCCCATGGCGTGAGGAAGTGAGCTCACTTGCCCAAAGCTAGCTAAGGTTTCCCAGAGATGAGGACACATTTCTTTAAAAATCTTTTCTTCCGGTAGTTTCCAAGTTTTCACCACAAAGTGCTCAAAAATTTCACCCGCAACCGCAAAATTTAAAATTTCTTGCTCGAGCATCGCCTGAAATTCTTTAGGCACTCCCGGGGCAGCGATGATCCATTTATCTTTTTGCCATTCAAATTTAAGTCCCGGCGCCAGACCCACAGGATTGTAAACGGCCGAAAAATCTTCTGGAATGTGGTCATACTTATTGAACGAGGGATCAAATTCTCGTCCTATTCGCCCATAGTGATCTGTGGCAACTTTGCGTGCCGCTTCATGATAGATAATTTTTTTTCCGAAGGTGAGCGCGAGCGCGGACTTCGTAACATCATCAAGAGTTGGGCCCATGCCTCCACTCGTGATGATAAGATCACACGTCTTGATGAGTTCTTGTAAGTGAAATTGAATGGTCGTAACTTGATCACCGATGACGGAGATAAGATCAAGCTCCCAACCACATGAAGTGAGATGCCTTGCCAACCAAGACGCATTGGCGTCCACGGTTTTCCCTTGCAAAATTTCTTGGCCAATAACTAATAGTGCGATGGTAGGTTTTTTTTTCATATAGTATGGATAATGTAGATAATGCTCAAGCTAAGTGGCATTATGAACTCAATTTAATTAGAAATGAATGTTAAAGAATATTATGGATCATAAGCTAACACAAAAAACACAAAATCTTCAATATACGTATTTACCTGCGTGGTTCTGTAACAACTTAAGGCCCTCTGGAAATTTCGTCACGATTAGGACGACGTTTCGAGGCTTGCTTCCTGCAAGCCGCAGAAAAAGGAGTCCGTAGAGTGGCGAAATTTACGAGGGACCTAGGTTGTTACCAATTTACTTTAAATTATGATGAATCACTTGAGGATTACTTAAGAAAAAATTATCCCAATTATCATGCGCACCGAATTTTAAGTAAAAGTTTGGATGCAAGAAAGGCCAATGCGGGACAAAAACCTACCTTCTTTTATCAAGTGGAATTGGCCACCACCCACCAAGACTTAAGTGACCTAAGTTTTAAATTTCCCAAAATATTTTGGAGTAGCGAACTTCCTATTATCGTAGGTGCTGGGCCCGCAGGACTTTTTTGTGCCCTCTGGCTTGCAGAGCATGGAATTGCGTCCCGTATTATTGAGAGGGGAGATGAGGCCAGTCGCCGCATGCTAAAGATCGCGCGCTACTGGCGCTACGGCGAATTGGATTCAGACAGTAACGTTTGTTTTGGCGAGGGCGGCGCTGGACTTTACAGTGATGGAAAACTGATTACGCGTGTGAAGTCGCCCTACATTAAGTACGTCATGCGAAAATTTGTAGAATTTGGAGCACCACCCGACACGGAATACTTAAGTGACCCCCATCTTGGATCCAATAAAATTAGGTCCATCATTTCAAAAATTTCAGATTTTTTGCGCTCCCGCGGATGTCAATTTTATTTCAACACTCAAGTCGTTGAGTTACTCACTCTAAAAAATGAAGTGGTGGGCGTAAAATTACAAGATGGCCGCAAGCTTGAAAGTGATCACGTCATCTTGGCCACCGGCCACAGTGCCAAAGAAATTTATCATGATCTCGTGGATAAAAAAGTAGAATTGGCCGCAAAAAATTTTGCCGTTGGTGTTCGGGTTGAACATCCGCGCGCGCTCATTGATAAAATTCAGCATGGCGTCTTTTGTGAAGATCAAATTTTGGGCGCGGCCCGCTACCGATTAAGTTATCACGACGAGACAACAGATAAGGGAACGTACAGTTTTTGTATGTGCCCTGGTGGTTATGTGCTTAGCTCTACGACCAGTAAAAATAGTTTGGTCGTCAACGGGATGAGTAATTTTGCTCGCAATTCTCCTTGGTCTAATGCGGCCTTAGTGGTTTCGGTGGACGCTGTAAAAGATGCAAAATTTTCGCCAACGAATTTGCTCGCGGGACTAAATTTTATTGAAGATGTGGAAGCGCGCGCCTTTGCTGCTTCCAAAGCAAATGCCAGTGGTCGTGAACTTCCGGCCCAAACGATTTTAGATTTTTTGAGCGATAAAAAGTCGCACACGCTTCCTAAAAATAGCTCTCCCTCTGATTTAGTGTCTGTAGAAATGAAAGAAATTTTGCCGCCCTTTATTCTGAATCATCTCAAAGAGGCCTTAAAAATATTTCAAAAAAAAATGCCAGGTTTCATTTCTGAAAAGGGCGTCCTCATTGCGCCAGAGACGAGAACTTCCTCTCCGGTTCGCATCGTTCGCGACCTTGTGACGATGGAGTCACCGTCTCATAAGGGCCTCTACCCGAGCGGCGAAGGTGCTGGTTATGCAGGTGGAATTACTTCTGCAGCAGTGGATGGAGTAAAGGTTGCCCAGGCGATCATTGAGAAAATTAAACCCTAATTTATAACAATATTAATTTTTAGTACAATAAACACATGAAACGTACAAATCTTGTGCTTGATGAATCCAACTTAAAAAAAGCTACTTCCCTGTTAGGCGTAAAAACCTACTCTGAAGCTGTCAATCTCGCTCTCAAAGAAATAATAGCGTTAATCCATTTGCGTAATTTATCCCATCTCATGGGGCAAGATATTTGGTCCGGAAATCTCTCAGAGATGAGAGATGACAAAATAATGAAAAAATCTACTTCTCGAAATATTAAAAAAACGAAAAAGAAACTTAAAATTTCATGATACTTTTAGATACTTCTGCTTGGATTAATTATTTGAAAAAGGTGGATTGGAATTTGAAACAATGAAGTCCATCGTTATATGTGCGCCAGTTATCCAAGAAATTTTGCAAGGAATTTCAGAACCTAATCATTTAACTTTAGTTAAGGATGCTTTATTGTCACTTCCCATGCTTGAGAACCCAATATCAATGGAAATTTTTCTTGAGGCCTCTGAAATTTACCGGATAGGTAGAAAAAAGGGTTACACCATTTGTTCATCTGTAGACTGTCTTATTTCTGCCATTGCCATAAAAAATAAAGTTCCCATCCATCAATTCGATAGAGATTTTGATTACATTTCTAAATATACTTCTTTGGCTATTAGAAACAAGATTTAGATAGGAAGAATTCGCTCGCTAATATCCTAAGATTTTTGAATTCACAAATTTTCTACTTAATTCCAATTCATGTCATCAGCTACCAATATACAAAATAGGTGTCAATTTAATGAACTCACTTTTTGTGTAAAAAATAATGATAGACTTAGTAAAATGTTCACTGGAAATACTGACGGAAAAATGAAAGCGCTAAAATTATCAATTCATTCCTATTCTTGAAAATTTACCTATCAGGCCAATGAATGTTCAAATTGTGTTCAGATTCCTCTCCGTTAAGACGAATTTACACGTTTTGTTTCCCATATAAATAAATATCTGTTATTCTTTCAACTATAATTTTTCAATTCACCCTAATTCATTATGGTGAATCCTAACCCTTAAACCATTAAGAGAATTCCTATTATGAAGCCACTAAAGAACTTGGCCATCGTCGCCCACGTAGATCATGGTAAAACGACCCTTATTGATCAAATTTTTAAACAAGCTGGGATTTATTCTTCCCACGAAGTCCAAGAAGATCGAGTGATGGACTCAGGTGAGTTAGAGCGTGAAAAAGGGATTACGATTCGCGCAAAGAACTGCTCTATTAACTGGAAAGGAACTCGTATCAATTTATTAGATACTCCTGGTCACGCCGACTTTGGTGGAGAAGTAGAACGATCACTTATGATGGTTGATGGGATCATGTTGCTAGTTGATGCAGCAGAAGGCCCGCTTCCACAGACACGATTTGTATTAACGAAAGCAGTAGAGCGCGGTTTAAAAGTTGCCGTTGTTATTAATAAAGTGGATCGCGCCGATGCACGTATTGATGAAGTCCTTGGCGAAATTGAAGATTTATTTTTAGAAATCGCTTCATTAACGGAACGAGAAGATTTTGATATTGGCTTTCCGATTTTTTACGGATCAGGAAGAGCAGGCTATATGTCCTTAGATAAAGATAATCGCTCAGGTGATTTATCTCCTATGTTAGACTTTTTGGTCGGCGATTATTTTCCTGCTCCTAAAGTGGCAGGCGAAGGAAAGTTTCAAATGCTACTTGCGAACCTTTCTTACTCAAATTATTTGGGGACATTGGTGATTGGCCGAATCGAAAGAGGTCAAATTAAAGTGGGCGAGCAATGTACGTGGGTTGGCCGCGATAAACAGAAAAATTTCAAAGTAACCGGCGTTCAAGTTTATGATGGCCTAAAGCAATCCCCGGTGGAGATGGCAAGTTTTGGAGAAATTATTATTCTCTCTGGCCTTGATCATGCTGAGATTGGAGACTCTTTGTGCGCGCCTGATTGCATAGAACCCTTGCAACGAATTGAAGTGGAACCACCTACGGTATCTGTAAACGTATCTGTTAATACCTCGCCACTTGCTGGAAAAGAAGGCGAGTATATGACTTCTAGAAATTTAGAAGAATTTTTAAATGAAGCGACTCGTAAAAACGTTTCTTTGAAATATGCTGTGACTGATGATCCAAAAGTTTACGCCCTCAAAGCGAGAGGGGAATTACAAATTGCCATCGTATTTGAAGAACTAAGACGTTCTGGATACGAAGTGATGCTTTCTCGTCCAACGGTTATTACGCAAACTGGAGAAAACGGTGAAACGTTAGAGCCGTTTGAACGTTTAGTGGTCGATGTTCCAAGTGAATTTACAGGAGTGATTACGGAGAAGTTATCTTCTCGCAAGGGGAAAATGGAAAGCATGCTTCCTCTTGGAGAACTTAGAACTCGTATGGAATTTTCCATTCCTTCCAGGAGTCTTATTGGATATCGATCCGTATTTTTAACGGATACGAGAGGACAAGGTTTAATGTCTTCTTATTTCTTAGGGTATTTTCCAAGCGTTGGAAAATTATTGGGCCGTGCCAATGGTGCCTTGATATCTGATCGTGCTGGTAAAACTACTGCTTACGCTCTTTTCAATTTACTTTCTTCTGGTAAGCAATTTGTGAAGGTGGGTGAAGAAGTTTACGAAGGACAAGTGATAGGAGAAAGTACCAGGACCAATGACTTAAACGTGAATGTGGTTCGAGAAAAACACGTGAGTGCGGTGAGAACGGCCGGTAAAGATGAAAATTTAATTTTACCTTCTATTCCAGAACGAACTTTGGAATGGGCGCTTGACTGGATTGATGATGATGAGTGGGTAGAAGTAACCCCTAAAAATGTTCGAATTCGTAAGAAGAATATGGATTCCAGTAAGCGATCTGTTGTAAGATAATTGGGACATGGAAGATACCACTTACACCAATACGTCACATGGGTTTGAAATTAAAGTGGAGACGAATTTTGATTTTCAAAAGTCGAATCCACTGAGATTTCATTATTTATTTAAATACAAAATTACCATTACCAATTTAAGCGAAAAGACGGCGCAACTCATTTCTAGAAAATGGACGATTATTGATGCCAACGAAAAGGTGGATTTAGTCGAAGGCCCTGGCGTCGTCGGCAATCAACCCCTTTTTCGTCCGAAGGAAAAATTCACCTACCAAAGCTTTTGCCCCTTGAGTACCATGAACGGCCGGATGTACGGACAGTACTTTATGAAAGATGAGGAAGGGGAATTTTTCGCAATTGAAACGCCCGTTTTTTTCTTTAAAATCCCAGAAGAACTTCTCAATCCCTAGTAGCTGAGTCCTTGGGTGAAGAAGACGGACCTTCCTACAAATTTTCATTTAATCATTTCCTACTTCGGGACAAACTTTCAGGGAGTCATTAAGCAACCGCATTTATTAACGATCGGTGAAGAGCTAAAAATTATCTTAGAGCAAAATGGCTGGGAGCGTATTAGTCTTCATTTTACGTCGAGAACTGATGCCGGCGTGCATGCGGAACAAAATTTTATTCAACTTCATGTCAAGCAAAGGGTCGGAGAACTTGACGTTTCACTCTTGAATCTACAATTGCCAACTCACTTGCGAATCATTTCACTTTTTGAAAACCGCGAATTTCAAGCGATAACGCCCAAGCTAGAAAAAACTTATCAATATTTTTTTTCTCATAGTCTAAATATCTTGTCATCGCCGCTAAAAGAGCATGTTTTATACTGGCAGGAATCTTTAGATATTGGACTCATGAAAAAAGTGGCCACAGATTTTTTAGGTGAACATAATTTTTTATTATACCAAAGGGGTGAATCGAAACGGGCCAGAGAAAATGCCCTACGAACAATAGAAAAATCTATTTTGTATGAATTAGATGGTAGTAAAGAGGACAATCAGATTTTTGTTTTCGAAGTGACGTCCATGGGATTTATGAGGAATATGGTTCGCTACATGGTGGGTGCGCTCATTAATGTCGGACAAGGAAAAATTTCTAGAGACTTGATACTAAAAAGCTTATCATGGAATTTATCTTCTGACATCGTGGTGCCAGGGTTTTGTGTTCCCCCAGAAGGATTAAAACTTAAGTCAATTAAACAGAAAATATAATATGAAAAAAAAATTCGGAATGATTGCCGCTCTTTTTGTAACGTCATGTGCTCCCAATCATCCCTATCGAGTGTCTGATCATTACAACGGTGAAATTTTTACTAACCTTGACGGTAGTGGCCCAAAGTCATGGGATCAAATTCTTAAATGGATGCGAGACCGCAAACGGCCTATCATCTCTGAAACGATGCTTAAGCAAATAAAAGTTCTCACTCCCTCTTTTAAAAATAATCTTAAAGATGGGGAACTTCGAGTTACCTATATCAATCATTCAACCGTGTTGCTTGAAACCGAGCACGCTAACATTCTCACCGATCCCATTTTTTCTAATCGCTCCTCACCAATTCAGTGGGCAGGGCCTGAGCGCTTGCATGCTGTCCCCCTATCCATTTCTGAGCTTCCGCACATCGATATAGTTGTTGTTAGTCATAATCATTATGATCATATGGACATGGGTTCGCTTCGGGAGATAGTAAAAAAATTTGATCCCTTGATTATTGTTCCCCTGGGAAATAAAGAATTGTTGGGCACCATACAATCAAAAATTATTATGGAACTTGATTGGGGCCAAAGTTATTCGGACGTGAAACGCAATTTAGAAGTCACTTGTGTTCCCGCGCAACATTGGTCGGCCAGGGGAATGGGGGATAAAAATCGCTCTTTGTGGTCTGGCTTTATGTTTTCCGTGGGTGGAAAAGAAGGCGTTGCGCAAAAAAATATTTATTTTGCGGGTGATACCGGTTACTCAGAATTACTTAATGAATGGTTAAAGAAGAAATTTCCCAAAATACGATTGGCCTTACTTCCCATCGGCGCCTTTGAACCAAAGTGGTTCATGAGTTCTCATCACATGTCTCCAGATGATGCGGTGAAAATGGCGGATGTGCTAGGAGTAGAGGAAAGTATTGGTATCCATTTTGGAACGTTCGCCTTGGCCGATGATGGGCCGCTGGAAGCGCCCACGAGAGTGAAAGAAATTTTACAAGCTAGGCCAAACTTAAAATTTAAGACGATGAATCCGGGGGAGCAATACCCTTTTCATTAAAGATTTGTTCATAGTGTTTGAAGAGAAAAATAAACATGATGGCAGCAGCTATGTGCCAGAGTGCGTGTCCCTGAATGAAGTGATTGGTTGGATCACAATAAATTCTTTTATGATCGATGATGGAAAAGCTGATCGCGAAAACACTTAGTCCCACGCCTGCGAAAAAATGTTTCATTTTTGGAGCGCGCAGAGGGGTTCTCATGAGAATAATTTCTGATCCTATCATGAGGAGTGCAAGTACTAGGATGAGGAATTGAAAGTTTAAGTCGTTTAGGTACAAGAGATGTAAAAAGAGCGTGAGAATAAGCGTTCCAGAGAGAGTGAATTTTATTAAGTTTTTTTCAACTATCCATCCTAATCTTGTGAAATTGATTGCGATTAATAATAAAATTTCTAAATACATGCCCACAAAATCAAAAATCTGAGAAATATAAAAATTACTTGCGTGATAAGCAAATGAGAAAAGGCCCATGAGCAAATTCATCACGGGAAGGGCCTTGAGGATACGTGAGTTGTGGTTGCGATATCGGTAAATGAAATAAAGGGCAACTAGTATGTAGGCAATATTGGACCAAGCATTGGCCGGTTCAGAAATCCAAGTACATAATGTTTCCTCACACCACTTTAAATTGGGAGCACCAAAGGTTTCAGCGGCTTGATACCAAGGGCAACTAGGAGCATGAGGATTGGGGTAAAAACTGGACATAGATAAATTTACCTCAGGTAACATTTAAATTATGAGACGTGTCATTTTTCAAAGAAAGAAAGACAAGTTGTTAAAAAAGATTACATCAAGAGAAATTACATTTGCAAAAAATCATTACCATTTTGAGGTGTTGATCTAATAGGGTTTGCAATATTGGTCTGGGATTGCCTCATAAAATCAATCTGATTCTTCGGCAAATGAATTGAGCCTTGATCGATTAGTATGGTGCACTTGGTTTTTTTAATCTTTAATTTAAAGGTATCTCTATATAAGGCCATTAGCGATTAGTTGGTTGCAAACATACGCGTTAACGGGGTTGTATTCACCACCACCATAGTCAGCAGCTAATGTAAAATAGTCTTGATCGTAAAATTTTATTTCTTTTTTAGAGTCAACATAGAATACGCCCTTAGTGTCAGATGGTGATAACCATAATTCATCTTGAAAAGGAAGAGTATTTTGAATGCGTGGACATTTTTCATAAAAGATAGAGGCAGTTGTATATTCGAGGCGATAGTTATTTTCATTTGAAGTATAAAATCCCTCAACAGAATACTCATAATATCTTCTGCGTCCATCAGCTAAAAAGTCATTTTTTATAAAATATTTTATGCCTTGAGTGACATACTTAACAAAACCATAATCACCTAGGTTTAAAGTTAAAAAAATTTCATCTCCATTATCTAGAACGAGTTTATCAGAGAAAGACCCATGGCGACGATTCGGTTTCGGATATGTGAGACTTTGAGCATTATTTAAGGTTTGTTGTGGAGCAAGACTAGATTCTTCTTTTTTTCCACAAGACAACTGCCCCAAAATAAAGACACAAACAATCACTACATTTGTAAAGTTTTTTGCATTTTGTTTTTCATTTTTCATGTTTGATTCTCTTCATTGAATTAAATAGATTCATTGAATAATAACAGTTTTTTTAAAGCGCAAGGGTATTGAGGTAGTTACAAAGCATTAAGCTGTGAAAAAAAGTTGGCATAAGGGATTGTAAGGGATTGTAATGGATTTTATTGGCGTCCTGAAATGCCATGTTCTTTTTTGTATAAAGATTGTCGCCAAAAACTGTTTAAAACTTGGACGCAAGTCTCATCACTTTCATGAAAAAGAGATCCTTTCGACGTTCCACTCAGCACTCCACTTTTTGATTTTTATGAAACAGCTTAAGTTTGCAAAACTAATCTCACTGCTTTGCATAGTTTCTTGAAATATTCATTTTCCGGATGGGTCTTTTTTTTCACCGCGAAAACTTTCATTTTGGGAAATCGAATTTTCTGATCTTCTTCAACTAATTTATGTTTTTCATTCAAGCGTTCGTTTTCAATTTTTACAATAAATTTTGGGCATAAAATTTTTGCCATTCCACGAGTGGTTAGATCAAGCGCTGTCTCCAGCATTTCAAATTTATATTGAATCTTTCTTGGAAAATCATTTGGCCATCCATCGAGAGATTTGGCCTGAAGATGATTAATTCCCAGCTCCGTAATGGGAACTGCGTATGGTAGTTCTTTATTTTTAGATTTCTGGGATACAAATACACCCAAAGGCATTTCTCCCAACAATAAATGATCTAGCTCAGGATTAAGTTCGGGAATATAAGTCAGCCCAAAATCTGCAAGGCCATTTAAAATATTTTTTTCAATTAAACCCGGCGTAGCTTCAAATAAAGTCACAGGAAATTGAATAGATTGATTCTGAATCATCCACGCCATAAAGTGAGTACTGAAAACTTCAAAGGTGGCAATTTTTAGTTCCTTCTCTGATTGCTTTTGTTGCTTTATAGATTTCTTTGCGTTTTCAATTGATCCGATAATTTCTTGAGATGAGATATAGAAAAGCTTTGCCTCATGAGTCGGCAGGATGTTTCTTCCTGAGGGCGTAAAGAGCTTGCATCCCAACACATCTTCTAGTCTTTTCATCGCCCTCGATAAGGCCCCTGCTGTCATGCTAAGTTGTTCGGCGGCCCTTACAATAGTTCCAGCTTCAAAAACGCTTCTAAATTGAAAAATAAGATTAGTGTCCATCGTGCAACTATCGTTGCATACAATTGCCTATTGATCCACTATCAAGTTTGATACCTTGCTTTTAGGGAGGTCATTGATATGAAAAAAAATATTTTTTTCGTTTCGCTTTTTTTTACAATTAATGCTTATTGCGAAGCAATTACTTTTTATGAAACAGGAACAGGGGTTGATTATCATTTGAATGAAATCACTGCGCGAGAACATGCCCTCGATATGGCGAAACAAGATCTTGAACTAAAGGCAACTAAAAAATGCAATGAGGGTGTTTATGCCAAACGAATTAGTCGCTTCAGCATCCAAGTAGAATCAAATTATTCACATTTTGGTGAATTAGAAGATTTCGAAGCAAAGGCCTCCGTGGGTGCTGAATTTAAGTGTGTTCTTATTTGCGGCAAAGGAGGATGCCGTGATTGGTAACCAAATGGAAATTAAAATGTGGATCAAGCAAAATTTACGGATGGAAAGAGTTGTTCAGATTTATCTGGGAATTTTTTTACTCTCGAATGTAGGCGTCGGATGGCTCATTCCCTTGTCTGATCTAAAGCTTCCCCATGATTCAGAAGTTTTCATCACACAGCTTTGGCAGATCAACGTGCTAATGCCAACAGTGAAGCTAATCGAATTGATGGCCGCACTAATGTTTATTATAAACTGGAATATTTTTTTGGCCCTGCTGATTTTTTACCCCGTTCTTTTCAACATCATATGTATTGGACTACATTTCTTCGGGAGCGTTCAATACTCTGCTTTGATGATTTCAGGGGTCATTTATTTAACATGGATATATCGTGGCAGGTTTAAATCCCTCATTCAGTTTCACTGATCTTTTATATGATTTCAATTTTGAAATACTGTCTAGAATCAAATTATGTTGGTTATTTCTAATTAGACAGGGATACTACAGCGATTAAGCAACAGAATCAGAAAACTCCCAATCTGCAAAAGCAAGTAGCCCGGGATGAACCTTGAGAACAAGCGCTAGGGTTTTTGCACGATCTATTCCCAGGGAAATACGATCATTCTCAAGTGAAGAAATTGTCGCCTGCTTAAGGCCAGTCAATTCGGCCAACTTATTTTGGGAAAGATTGTTGAGCTCTCTATAAATTTTAAGGGCCTTGCCAGGTGTCAGTTCACCATAACGTTTATCTTGGATGAATTTTTCAGTCAAAGCGTTCTTTAAATTTTTTCCAAATTTCACAATTTCCTCCTATAGTCATGAGGTGTAATCTCAAGAACAAATATTTTTATTTCTTTTTCTGCGACATAATAGATTACCCGCCACTGAGAATTAAGTGAGGAGGATCTGGCTCCGGCCCATTCCCCATTTAGGGCATGATCTCGATAACCATTAATTTTTTTAAGACCACTAGGGCCACTGAATTGGGCAATATTTTTCCAGGCATCAAATACGTTCCTAATTTCAAGAGGAGCCTTTTTGAGGCACTTATCTGCCGACTTAGAAATCTGAATCGTCCACATAACTTAATAGTAATATATCTTTTAAGCTATGTCAATCGCATGTGCAGCACTCAACCTCTCTTTCTTTATTTCACTTTCTTTAAATAATTCTCCATCCATTAACGCTTGGTAAGTTCGCTTAAAGATTAACAATATTGACGATCCATTTTCAGACCTTATAAATAAACGACTGCTCATGATTTTTATCAATCTTTTTGACCCGATTTTTTTATTTATGTGACGACTGATGCCATATTGACGCAACTCTCTTAACGGAGGGGTGGTGGCACCTAATCCTAAAGAAGGTATCTTGAAGTGATTTGGTCTGTTCTTTCGTTTTTCACTAAAGTGACGTTAGTTTTTAGTGCCTTAAATCAATAACTCTTGGGATTTTACCGGTCCGAGGATTTCGAAGAAAAGTCGCCCCTAAATTGGATTCAATTTTGATACTTATTCTTTTTTCCCATTCGCTTTGTGGCACTGTTAATTTCAAGTCATCACATAAGTTATACAGATTCGTAATCAACTTTTTATTAAGATTCACTAGGTCATGGATAGGAAGCGAGTAATCAATTTTCCATTCCATTGTTTCATCAAAGCTAGTACTGTTGGAAGCGCTCTCAGAAATCTGAATTTGATCTTGGGCGAGTGACCAATCAATACCAGATATTTTTAAGGATTCATCAAAAAATTTAATCGGTATTCTCGAGGACCAAATCATAATGAGTTGATCGATTCGTCCTTCCAGCAGATAGCGGGGGGAGCTGTCTCCGCATGGGCAGGGAGGGCCGTCCACCCAACGGACGCGATCTCCGGTTGGGTAGCGTATCAATTTTGAAGCGTCTCTTACCCTTGATTGCACGAACGCTTGACCATCTTCAATCTCAAGAATGACTTGTGAATCAAGTAGGTGGTGAACATTGGGCCCACAGTGAGAACATTGATAACCGATGGGGCCAGCGTCCACAGAGGCGTGACCTGCTGAACCAAAGTAATCGACAGAAAAAATTTTTGTTAAAAAATCTCGCTTTGCCTGCGTGAGCATCTCGCCAGCGTAAAATATTTTGGGAATTTTTATTTTTACATCACACGTTTGAGCTAAGCGTGCGAGTTCAATGAGCTGTGTGGGCATTCCCACAAGTGCATCGACGGGGAAGCGCTGCAAATAATGGAGCGCATCTTGCGTGGGACATTGGCCGCCGATTCCTAAAATTTCGCAACCTAAAAATTGTAAGGCGCGGTCCACTGCTTGGTAAGATGACCACAAATTAGCGGCCATAAATAAATTGGCCACTCGGTGATGAGATTTAATTCCTTGGGCGGAAAATCCTTTGGCGAGCAATACCCCCACTAAATCGAATTCACTTTGCTGATATTTTATGAATTTAGGATTTCCAGTCGTCCCCCCTGAGGAAAAAATGTATCCAGCGGTATTTTCCTTAACTGGGGCAGAGGCCAAGGAAAAGGATTCATCGGCCACAAAATTAACTAGCCTGGATAAAGAAAAGGATCCATCATGGGGCGCGCCCTCTTGGCCCTCAGTCATTTTTCCTAGAGTTGTGAAGCGCTTGATTCCAGCTAAACTTAAGTAATTTTTTGCAACCGCTGCTTCCGATGGATCTTGAATCAAAATTCCACAAGTTTGCAGATAATATTTCCAAGGAGAAATTTGTTCAAATAAGTTCTCGAAAGAAGAAAATTTTTTAATGATTAATGTGCGGCCCAAGGGAGAAGTTCGCAGGCCCGGGCGTTCATCGTAGTGGAGGAGATAATCAAGATTGGGTTGAATAGTTTTTGATTTTCCTCTCCTACTTGTTTGGAAATAATCCACGAAGGCCTCTTTCCTTAACTCTACTAAATCTTCTGAGTCAAGTTCGGGGCGAGGGTTCCTTTCTTGTTCTTTTTTAAATTCTGCTTCCAGTAACTCAAGCGATGTTTCAACGTTGATACGCTCACCAAAAAATAAAATTTGAGCATTCGAGCAGGCCTTCTGTTCCCACCTCACCACATCTTTAACGATGGCGGCCGCATCTTTGGAATTAAAATCGGGACTCGAAATTACCTGGATAGAAATCTTAGGGCCATATTCAATTAAGTTCACGTGGGAGGCGAGGCCGCTTCGATAACTCTTGGCCATTTCTTCACCGCCCCAGAGCATAATGGTGTCGCAGGATTGTTTCAAAACTGATTCGACGCCCTCAAACTCAGGAGCGCCACCTTTCCACTGAAGAACGCAAAAGTAGGGTGATAATAATTGCTCCTGATCAAATTCCAATAATTTTTGAGCAAAAAACAAGGGAAAAAAAAAATTATCTCTTCCGACTTTAAGTAAGGAGACATTTTTGGTGGTGAGCCCCATGAGTAAAGAATCAATGGAACTTAAAAAAACGTTATTTGCCGTCACATGCAGTGTAACCCCTTTGGGGTACGCACGAACCTTTACTTCAAATCCGCGCCTGCTCGTAAAATCATCGATCATTTCCGCGCTTCCTAAATCCGATTCCAGTCGGCGTTTCAAAAAGTCCGCTTTTAAAATAGAGGGGAGTAGGCCCAAGGTTTCTCGCAATTCTTTTTCACTAAAGGCGGAATTTAATTTTAACTGGGCGATGGCCGTCTCAAAATTTTCAGACCCAACCACCCATCCTTTTGAAAATCGTTCAATTAAATCTAAGATGGGGTTGATGGGGATTGACGAAAAAGAAAGTTGCTTTCGTTTCGCTATTGAAACAATATTTTTGGCCGCATTCTCATCAAGAGTTTGATCCATCCATTCACCAAAAATATAATGATTCTTAAGCATGATAAGTCCTCTATGATTTAAGAAGTGAAGTTGCTTTAAAGGCACATCCTTGATGCTTTCGCTTTCCCGCTCTTCCGCTAAAGTGCAGCGTCCATCCTCTACCACACTTACAATCATCTCTTAGATAACCGTAATCTGTAGTTAGAAGTGAGGGCGCTGGATAACTAAAATTGTAGCTACACAAAAAGTGCAAAAGGCCAGTTTGGCCGAGCGATTGCTCAGATAAATCTTTCGGTGAGCGAATGAAGACGCGCGCGTAATTGGGAATGTGAAGATTTCCGTACTCGCAATCCACATAAGGAATTCCGTGTTCCACCATTCCAAAAAGATCTCGCATGTTTTGCTCGGGTATTCCCAGCCGACCTGCAATTTTCTCTCTAAAAATTCCCTTAGGAATCATCTGATCACTTTTACCTTTCCAGCCGCCCCCCGTCTGCACCCAGCTGTCGTTTCCTAATTGAAACGTTAAGTTATTTTCTTCCAAAATTTCCCACAAAAAAGCAGGAAAACCAAGAATGCGAGTAGCAAGCGGGGAGGACTCAAAGCGTTTCAAGGTTGAAATGATTTTAGGAATATTCAGTTCAAAATCTTTTTTAGCTTCATTCCACTCGAAGGCATAATAAACTTCCCCTTTCTTCGTAAAATTGGTGAGGAGTTCATCCGTAAACGCTGTTCCTACATCGCTCGCCACTTTCGGATCATAAGTGAAACATAAATAATTGTATGTTTCATGTGAGGTGATGCCTAAGGATTCATGAATTTTATAGGCCAAGCGCTTGACCAAATTTAAGGAGTACTCGTTTAAGCGCTGATAGCTCTTGATGCCGCTGGTGCCGGAGGAGGTGAGCTCTAAAATAATTTCTTCTTTAGGAACTGAGGCCATGTAAAATTCTTTATATAAGTTCACCATAACGCCTGGGACGTTTGAGAGCGACGTTTCATCATTGATACTTTCTGGGTCAAAATGATTTTGCTCCATGAACCACTTAGTAAACTCATTATGCTTGCAGTGGAAGAGTAAATTTTCTTTAAAGCTTTTTTGAAATTGAACAATATCAGTGGGCGCATGGGAAAAGGGATCGCTTAAAAAAAGTTTTTCCGTTTCAATCGAATCAATTTGTTTCACCCTAGTGCCCTTTGTGAATAAATTTTAATTTCCAGAAATGATAATATTGCTCCCAGAATTCTTGATAGCGGCCCTTGAGTTGTACGTTATTTAAATCTAAAACTTCAAAGGTGCGACTCATGACGACAAAATCAAGGCGTTCGTTTTCCTTCTTTTGCATCGCAGGAAAAAAGGCCGAAGGAATAAAGCTCGCATCAATGACACTGGAAACGATTTTGGGTTTATCGGCGCGAACTAAAATTTCAATGTAGCGTGCGCCCAAATTTCGTAGAATTTTGCAAGACTCTTGCAGCAATTCACAATAATTTATTTCTTCTTCTAGATGGATGCCCATGATGGTGCAGTAGCCATCTTTTTCATTTAAGTAGCAAAAAACTTCTTGCGACTGCCTGGCATTGGTTAAAACAATATTGGCCTCATGAAAGGGGAAGAAGGAAAAAATAATTTTATTGGCCATCTTTAGTTCATTAAACCTAAATAACACAAAATTGAGGGCCGAAATAACTTCCAGTGCATCAGGTTTGATCAGCGATTTACTGGGGGCCTCAGGCCGAATCCATTCTAAGCTTGGAAGTCCTAACTCCTCTTGAACAAGTTGATAGAGCGGCGCAAGGGAATGATGAAGTAAGTAATTTTTTTTGCGCTTCTTAATCGCCTCAGGATAAATAATGGCGGCCAAGCAGTGGGTTTCAAAAACATCAGTTTTATGAACGTTGGGAAAAATTCCTAGCTTTTTAAATCCCAATTTTTCAGTGAGGGCCTGGGCGGCCACATTTACGGTGCGAGTCGTCGAGTAAATAATTTCTACGCTTCCATAATTTTGATTTAAATGCTCGATGGCGGTGGCGAGTAGTTCCTCCATCACGCCATGTCCTCGAAATTTGGGATTGACTACGGCACCAAAGGCCTTAGCGAGTAAATTCTCACTTTCATAAGATATCAAAACTGAAGCGATGGGGCGGCCGCCCAGTTCTGCCATAAACCAAAAATTTTCCTCGTGAGACATGAATTCGTGCATGCAATTGAAGTCGCGCACCGTGGGATCGGGGTAGGTGCCTTCATAGGTTTCGTAGTAAAGCTCAGCGATGGCAAAAAAATCTTTTGCTTGAGCGGGGCGGTGGATAATTTCTAATTTATTTGAATTTTCAAAAACATCATTCATGGGAAATCCCCTAAGAGGGAGATTATGTGCAACCAAGTGGAATATTTCAATTGATGATAGAATTTATATGATTATTTTTAGTGCTATTAAATTTTGAGAAAGACCAAGCAAATTTTAAAACTGCTTGGTCTTGTATTTAAAAATTTTTATTAGATAGAGCAAGTTAATTTTAAACTTACCATAACTCCACCACCTGAAACTAGATTGCAATTGGTTACTTGCTGTCCAATATACTGGCTTGAGTTATTGTTAAGTAAAAATTGGCACCTCAAATCTAATTCATCTTTCATTGTTGAATTAGATGGATCATTAGCACAGCTGGCAAATTGATTATGGATAGAGGTACACGAATTGATGGCAGGGCCACATTTGTCTGTCGAATTTACATAGTCTCTCGTAACAAAATGTTGGCTGTAAAATACTGCTCCACCAGAACCGTTTGCCTGCTTAGTCATGGAATTTATTGCGCAGTTATTTGTATTTGGTAATAATGAATTAGCAACGCAATACCTCGTAGTTGAACCTGATTTTCCTACTTCAACTGGAACTGTTCCGCTACATGATCCTACGAAGCCCGATGGTGTAGTTGTACACATAGATTTATCATCATAAGAAAGATTCAAAGAATCTGATTGGCCTAAGTAAGTATATCCATTAGGACATGAACTAGCGCCACAACTTGATCCTGGGTTTCCAGATGTGCCTGTGTATGTCGGCGAAGGTGTGTTCGTGGCGGTTGGTGTTGGAGTAGAAGTTTCATTTGGATTCGGTGTATTTGTTGGGTTTGGTGTGTTCGTTGGTGTCGGTGAAGGCGTCGAAGTTGGTGTCGGAGAGGGGTGCGACAATTTTAAATGAATATTCACGTTGTAAAGTTCACTGTTTACATAAGCAAAAAGTTTAACGTCAGCATTTTCAGACCCACCACTTAACTCCGACCAATTATTAGTCCAGAAAGTTTTTAATGATTTGACAGATCCTGAGAGCGTAAAATTACCATTTCTGATTAATTCATGAGGGTTATTTGGTCCACTTCCATCAAGTAAAATTTTAGACTGAGCTGGATTATTAACATTATAATTTGGATCAAACAAAGATATCGGTTCTACTGTGAAAGGATTATTAGTAACAGGATCATTAATAACCAAAGTTGGATCTAGTTGGATTGTTTTTTGATCGAAAATGTTAGTTGGTTTCGATATAACTTTTTCAAGCAAGATGCTGGCGCTATAGTTTGAACCCAAGTTATTAGAGATTTTGAACTTCGCATTAATGGGGACGTTTAAGGAAACATTAACATTCAGACCATTATTACATGAAAATGCATTTCTAGATTTGTATTTTACAATTCCGAACATCTCTTCAGTTTTTCCTAGGGAATGTACAGTTGTTTTTAGATTTGCAATAACTGGATTGCTTGGGTAGATAATTTCAAACCCAAATGTTGCAGTATCTCCATTGATATTATCATTATTAACATGACTGATATATTGATAATTAACGAAATCATAGCTAGCTGGATTTGTTAAGTTGATGCAACCCTGGTATTGGGGAGGTAAGGAAATTAAATTTAAATTAAGTGAATTTAGTAAATTAGAAGAGTTTGCATATACATCTGAAAATGGAGGAATCAATAGGCTTGAAAAGTAGTGGTCAATAATCGATGTGCCTGCGAAAGGATACAATATTTCACCAACTACGGCTGTTTGATAGAAAACTACTCTAATTATAAAAGTATACAAATTATAGTGATTAGTTTGCCCATAAATAGTCGGTGATTTGTACCTAATCGTAACTATATCTTCGTTTACTCCTTCGGACGCAAGTCGATTAGGGTTGTATTTATATGTGAAATTTAAGTTTTCATTAACGATTGATTGATTGACTATCGCTCCAATATGAGATGACAGAGTATTTGTTGCATCTACAAACGTTAAGTTTGCTGGTAATCCAAAATTTGAAATGGATGTATTGTATACCTGTGTGTTCATCGCATTTGTTACTCCATCATGAATAATGGAAAAATCATTGGGGTATAAAGGGTAATTGGATGAAGTAATTGGGTTATTATTATTTAAGTTAAAGTTAAGCTCTGGATGAAAAATTGTAATTCCAGGTGAGAATGGACAGGTTTTTCTAATTTCTAGATCTATTTTTCTCGTCACGCTTTGGTATAAGCATCCTGTATTAGCTTCGCAGTTATATGTAAAAATTGCATTATAAGAGGGACGTTGAGGATTACCGACTGGTGTGGTTAAGAATTGGGTAGCTTGAAGAAAAAAACCATCTCCACCTCCTGCATTTTCTTGTTCAGCAAAAGACTGATTCAATAAACCAATATCTACTGCACTTAAGATATAATTGCAGTCAGCGTTATCGTCAAAGTCTGGGTCTAAGGCCGACAACTCAGAAATATTTAATAATTGGGATTTATTAGCAGTGCTAACTACACTTCCGTAATCTAATTCAATGTCAGCAAATACGCTTCCTCCACCCATTAATTTCATGGCGGAGTAACCTTGGGCGAGTTTACTAGATATGAATTGATCTTTAGACTCGACGTACACTGTTTCGCCCGCTTTTATTGTGTAGGATTGAACAATCCCGAGTTCTTTTTTTGTTGATGATGTATTTTGATTTTTATTTGAATTAACAATGTCGGTTAATTTCCCAGCTGGAGCACATCCGTAGATAAATGAAATGATAAAAATGATCTTCCAAGTACTCTGTAGCCTTGATGATTTTAAAAATGTCATGAGTTTGCTCCCTTAAAACATTTGCCCACCATAAAGTGGAAACAATATCTAAGGACTCATCGGCATTTCCTGGGATAACTGAAGCTGGATATCCCTATCTAGGGAATTAATGAATAAATTTTAAGTGACTGATTTTTAAAGGATCTTATTTAACCGATTAGACTGATTAATGTGTCATTTGAATTAATTAATTCTCTATAAATATATTTTTACATCTAACGTTTTCAATAACTGACAGGTAAATGTAGATTTCCTCAGGAGTCATATACATCCTCTTTTTTTCCTCTAAGTCTTTTTCTTTTTTTATCTGCTCGTAAAGCCAAAGGCGGTAGTTCGCAAGGCCAACTCCCGCCCCACGCTTAAGAGCGTGTAAGTCGGTTTCTCTTTCGTATTGAAAACGAAACGCTTTATTTCTTTCATACTTGTAAGCGAAGGACGCAAGTTCAAAAAAATCTTTATTAGTAAAATCTACTACGTGTTGCAATTCGTGCATGAGGATGGAGCGAATCGCCTCTCTTCCCGGATTATTAGTATATAAGGCGGGATTAATTTCTATCTGATAGTGCCTCTTAGTTGAAGGCTTCAATAGTGAAACATTCATTTTTGGTCTTACTTGAAAGAAGGTATTTTTTCGAAAGCGCCTAGGCATGGTTTGGATAGAGATTTTAATATTTTTATCTGCAAGTTCTAGGGGAAACTTCGTTATTTTTAACTCTTCGATGATTTTACTAATTTCAAGGGGAGTCAAAGAATCGATCGTTTTGGACATTACGGGTTTTCCAGGGAAACATAACAAAAAGTATATTAACAATTTCATGAAAAAATGACCTTGGGAAATGTAAATTTTTCTTCGCTTAAGATTATGGGTGATTCTTTGCCGTAAATCCTATAAAAATGGGCCAATGAAAACTCACACTTTTTTGCTAACTTTCAGCGTCTTTTTTTATATCACAATTATTTTTAATGGCCAGGCCCAAGAAAAAATTCCAAATTTTCTCGACGGAAAAATAATGGTAGGACAACAAAATGCCAGTTTGGAAGGGAGAGGCGAAGAGGGGAGTCGCTGGTTCTATGGGATGCAAGATGCGAATAACAAAAGCGGGCCGCAGTTAGTTAAACCGATAAGAAGTGATTTTGAACTCACTTCTAGCGATCAAATTTATTTCCGTACTCCCCCCAAACGGCCGGCGGTTCAGGGATTTGAATTGTATTTCTTGACCGTGCCGGAATCGATGGCCCAAAAATCAGTTGGCCATGACTGGGAGATGGCGAGGTCGCTTAGACAGTTAAACGTACTTACTGGTGTGCCGGCCTACACGGAAGTGATTCAAAAAAATTATGAACAAGGGGCCATGATTACTTTTTCTTGGCACCCCAATAATCCTTTTTTTAAAGATAAAGATTTCAAACAGATCTCCAAACCAGTGGACTTAAGCAACCTCACTCACCGAAGAACGGACAATCTTAAATTCATGCACGCCTATGATGAGTTTCACAGGCAGCTCGATGTGCTCGCCAATTTTTTCATTACTCTAAAAATAGAAAATCGTCCTATTCCTTTTGTGTTTCGCCCTTTTCATGAACATAACGGAAATTGGTTTTGGTGGTCAATCACGCCAGAACTGCCAGGGCAAAAGCAAAAATATATCGAGTTGTGGCGTCACACGATTTCTTATTTAAGAAAAAAAATGAAAAATTATAATGTTGAGATGTATACGGCGTACTCGCCAGATAAATTTGATCTTATGAATTATCCTGCAGGGAGTGAACATTTAAAGCGAGACGGCAAAATATCCAACCAACAAGAGTATCAATTTATAAAAGAGCGCTACCTGAAAGGCCACCCTGGTGATAAATGGGTGGACATTTATGGCCTAGATATTTATTCTGATGATTTGGCGGAAGTTTCAGAATTGATATGTTTTCTTGATCAGCTAAAATCCAAAACAAACAATCAAAAATATATTGCTATTACCGAGATGGGCAACAATCAACCTTCAGGCGAGGTGGGAATCCATCCGGAATACTTTAAGATGCTAAATTATATTTTTGTTAATAACCCTTGCGCAAAAAAATTAAGTTACCTGATGTTTTGGCGCAACTCCGGTGACCGCAGTGGAAAAAATGATGAACATTATGTTCCTCATTTAGAGAGCCCACAAAGTGTGATCGATAGTTTTGTGAATTTTCTCGCCCTTCCGATCGTGCAAACGCTATAGAATTAAATTTTTAATCCAAAGATTTAAAAATATCATCGAACATTTTATCTTTATATTTTTGAAATTCTCCTTCCTCCATGGATTCAAAGGAGGTTCTATCGACCGCTTGATAAAATTCTTCTGCACCGATGAGAAAACGGCTCAACTTTCTTGGCACCATTTTGTTGTACATTTTTTTTTCTTTTGAATAACTCATGATGAGTTTTTCCCTGGCCCTCGTGATTGCAACGTAGGCGAGTCGCCGCTCTTCTGATAAATCTTCCATCCCATCGATGGATTTCTTGTGAGGGAGAATTTCTTCTTCCATCCCTGGCAAAAAAACCACATCAAACTCAAGGCCCTTAGAAGCGTGCATGGTCATGAGCGTGACTTCGTAAACTTTTCCTTCTTCGTCGCGTGTCGCATTATGTTTACTGTGGGCATCACTTAACACTAATTCGCTTAAGAAAGGACTGAGTTGCTTCACATCACTGTGAGACTCGCAGTAGCGCTTGGTGAGTTGAATGAGCTGATCTAAATCTTTTAATTTTTGATCCACCTGAGTGACTTTTTCATACTGGCCACGAACGTAATCACGATATTTTAATTCTTCATATAATTTTTCTAGGCCTGCATCGAGTGAAGTATTTTGAAAAAGTGTTTTGCAATCCCGAATGAGCGCTGCAAAATTTTTCACAGAATCCAAGGAATCAAGTTTGGTGAGCTCTGGATAATTTTGCGCCTCCATGGCAATGGTGGTTAGCGGTTTTTTTTCTCTGCCCGCAATGTCGACTAAAGTTTCAATGGTCTTAGGGCCAATACCACGAGTCGGCGTGTTGATGATGCGCCGAAAACTTAAATCATCTTTGGGATTGGAGATAAGGGAGAGGTAAGCAAGGATGTCTTTGATTTCTTTTTTTTCATAAAACTCTTGGCCACCAATGAGGCGATAAGGAATTTGAGCAATTTTCAGTTCCGTTTCCAGCGCACCCATTTGCGTTTGGCCGCGAACCAAGATCGCTACTTCACTTAAGTGAATACTTTGATTCATGAGTGTCTGAATGTGTTCCGCAATCAGTTGGGCCTCATGACTTTCATCTTGGCATTGCCACAATAGGGGAACCGGGCCTGAATCTTTTTGGGACCACAAAGTTTTATCTTTGCGCTTTTTGTTGTGCTTGATAATGGAATTGGCCAAGTGAAGGATGCGCTGAGTGGAGCGATAATTTTCTTCTAGTTTTACCACCTTGGTGCTTGGAAATTGAAACTCAAAACTTAAGATGTTGCTAATGTCGGCGCCCCTAAAAGAATAGATCGCTTGATCATCATCTCCGACCACGCAAATATTTTGGTGGGTGCGGGTTAGGCCTTGTAATATTTGAAACTGAATGGGATTAGTGTCTTGGTATTCATCGACCATGATGAATTTAAATTTTTGGGAATAGTGATCGGCGATGTCTGGTCGCTCTTTAAAGAGCGTACAAACATGAAACAAAATATCGTCAAAGTCCAGCGCATTGAGCAGCTTGAGTTGCTCCTGATAGGCCGGGTACACGTGCAGGAGAAATTCGTGATATTTATTGTCGGGATTAAATTGAGGATGCTTGTAAAATTCACTGGGACGTATGGAGGCATTTTTCATTTTGCTAATGAGGGAGAGTAGTGTGCTCCTATCAAAGTTTTTTTCAGCGCGCACGTTTTTTAAAATTTGTCTGAGCAAGCTCATCTGATCGGCACTATCATAAATGGTGAAGGAGTCGTCGTAGCCTTCATTTAAATGCTGAATCGATTCGCGAAGAATTTTTAGGCCAAGCGAATGAAAGGTCGAGAGCGTAATTCCTTTTCGCCGCTTAGCAGGAACAAGCGTGCGAAGGCGCGTGAGCATTTCGCGAGCGGCCTTGTTTGTAAAACTTAAGGCCAAAATTTGATCGCCACCAATTCCATAATCTTCCATCATGTGGGCCATGCGGTAGGTAATGGTTTTGGTTTTTCCTGAACCCGCTCCAGCAAGAATGAGGAGTGGCCCTTCAATGTGGGTGGCCGCTTCGCGCTGAGCAGGATTGAGAGATGCGATATAAGGAGATGAGTGATAATGGTGGTTCACGATTTAATTACCTAAAGTAAATGAATTAATGATAAATATCTTTTCGGTGGTCACTATCTAGAGCGTCGCCATATTCTTCTAATCTATCTAAGATGGCCTCTTCAAGGAAATTTTTTAGCTTAATACCTCTTACTTCACAAAAAAGATCCGCCGCCGCTTTTATATTTTCATCAATCATGACTACTAATTTTTTGACCGCCATAAATACCCATCCTAACCAATGATTATACTATTATTTTCACTATAACTAGGAATAGTTAACCGCCAAACTTTTGCAGTCAGCGCTTCGAAACACGATTCGAAGTCCCGAATTTCCCATTACAGGATTTATTTAAAATTGGTAGCAGGTAACTGTCGTCTTAAAACTAGGATTAGCAAATATGATCTCCAGCTTTTTATGGGACATAATATAGGACAAGGTAGCTTGAGGATTATTTTGGTAAATAAAATTAAGGGACTCAGCAGTGCAAGGAATATCTGGATTCAAAATAAATAATGGATCTTGAAACACATCAACTGAGGGTAGTTCGTTGACCACTTCTTCTAACGATAGGTTAGGCGTTTGTTCATCCCCAGGAATGTTTGTGTCCTCACCAGCAATAATTTTAATCGATTTGCTTAAATATAATTGATCCGGAGCATTGGGCCTGGAGACTCGAGTGAATTGGATTTTCGTCGTGCTAATCGCCTCAGGAATGGGATCGCCATTAAATGAGATCGAACTTGTTTTGCAGTCAGTAAACTCGCCTTGTAATTTAAGGCCACATTGATTTTGGGATTGGGAAATTTGGGCAAGCGTGAGGTCGGCATGGGAGAAGAAAAAAATAAACGCGAATGGGAAAAATAATTTCATATTGGCCCCTTTGAGACTAAGATGTTCAATGTATTAATATAAAATCGTCGTGAATAGATCATTTCAATAAAGGAGTTAACATGTCGGCCAATTTTAGAATTGAAAAAGATTCCATGGGGGAAGTCAAAGTTCCCGCCAATGCTCTTTATATGGCGCAAACTCAGCGTGCAGTGGAAAATTTTCCCATCAGCGGTATCACGATAGGGCCACTTGTGATAAAGGCCTTAGGCATTATTAAAAAGTGCGCGGCCCAGGCGAACTTGGAACTTAAACTCATCAAACCAGAAGTGGCGCAGTTTATTGTCGCCGCCGCTCAAGAGGTGATTGAAGGAAAATGGAACGATCAATTTCCTATTGATATTTTTCAAACAGGATCAGGCACGTCGTCGAATATGAATGCCAATGAGGTAGTGGCGACGAGGGCCAATCAATTAGTGTCCGAAAAGAAAGCGGATGTGAAAATTCATCCCAATGATCATGTGAATTTTGGACAAAGCTCCAACGATGTCTATCCTACCGCCTTAAGAATTGCGGCGCGTATCGCTATTGAAACGACGCTCTTTCCTGGAATGAAGGCCCTTGAGAGCGAACTCAACGCCATCGCGAATAAGTATGCCCACATTGCGAAAACTGGAAAGACTCATTTGATGGATGCTATGCCGGTCACGTTCAAGCAAGTATTTGGGGCCCACGCTCACATGGTGAAGATGGGACGCGAGCGCGTGAAGTCGACGCTGGTGCGCGCCAGTGAACTTCCCCAGGGTGGAACGGCGGTCGGAACTGGAATTAATACCCACGTGGATTTTGGAAAATTGTTTGCCAAATATGTAACGAAGGAGACGGGATATTCATTTATAGAGGCCGTCGATCACTTCGAAGCACAAGCAACGCTGGACGCGCCGGCGGAAGTTTCAGGGCAACTCAAAACTTTTGCGTGCAGCTTAATGAAAATTGCTAACGATTTTCGTTGGATGAATAGTGGGCCCAATTCGGGAGTCGCAGAAATAGAAATTGCACCACTGCAACCTGGATCGAGTATCATGCCAGGGAAAGTAAATCCGGTGATCGAAGAATCGGTGGCGATGGTGTGTGGCCAAGTGATTGGAAATGATGCGGCCGTTACCATTGGCGCGCAGTCAGGAAATTTCGAATTAAATGTGATGGTGCCGTTGGTTGCCCAAAATTTGATTCAATCCATCGTTTTACTGGGAAATGCGTGCGCCAACTTTGCCAAGATGTCCGTTTCAAAAGTGAAAATTAATGAAAAAAATGTAAAAGATAAACTTTATAAAAATCCCATTTTAGTAACGGCGCTCAATCCTATTATTGGCTACGACTTGGCAGCGAAGATTGCCAAGACTTCGTACGCTGAAAATCGCTCACTCTTAGAGGTGGCCAAAGAGATGACAACCTTAAGTGAGGCCGAGTTATTGAAAGCACTGGATCCCGTGAAAATGACAAAAGGTGGTTTTACCGAATGAAAAAATATTTAGTTACCTCCGCGCTTCCCTACAGCAACGGCCCGCTTCATTTTGGACACATTGCGGGCGTCTATTTGCCGGCCGATATTTATGTGCGCCACAAGCGCTTGTGTGGAGATACGGTCGCTCACATTAGCGGCGCGGATCAGCACGGTGTGGCGATTATGCAAAATGCTCAAAAGTTGCAAGTGCCTTATCAGAGCTACGTGCAAGATTGGTCTAAGAAGCATCAAGAATTATTTAAAAGTTTTCAAATTGAATTTAGTTTCTTTGGTGAAACGGCAACTGAGTATCACAAGGTAGAATCCCAAAAGTGGTTTACAAAGCTAGTGGAAAAGGGTGCCATTGGGCCCAAGGTGGAAGATCAACTGCAGTGCCAAGATTGTAAAAACTTTTTGCCCGATCGCTACGTGGAAGGGACTTGTTACGTGTGCGGATACAAAGAGGCGAGGGGTGATGAGTGCCCAGAGTGCGGAACCTGGATTGATCCGCTTAAATTGACCAATAGAGTGTGTAAGTTTTGTAACTCTCAAAATATCGAAGTGAAAGGATCCACTCAGTGGTATTTGCTGCTCTCAAAATTTTCAGATGTTTTTCAAAAATGGTTTAAGGGAAAAAAAGCTTGGCGAAAAACGGTAGATCCCTTTGTGGAATCTTTGGCGAAAGAAGGGCTTGTGGACCGAGCGATTACGCGCGACTTAGATTGGGGAATTGATGTTCCACTAGCGGAGGCGGCCGGTAAAAAAATGTATGTGTGGTTTGATGCACCCATAGGCTACGTGTCAAATACCAAAGAGTGGTTAAGAACTACAGGGAGCAAGGAAGATTATTTAAAAGATTGGTGGAATAATTCTAACGTTGAGATCGTCAATTTTATTGGCAAAGATAATATTATTTTTCACGCCATTACCTTTCCCATGATGTCGATAGTTTCAGAATTTACACGTCCAGTGGATTTGCTTGCGGCCCAGCAGTATGTGAATTTGGCCGGCAAACAATTTTCCAAATCTAAAGGCCACTACGTCGACATTGATGAGGCGCTAGAGAAGTGTGGAGTGGACGCTTTAAGATATTATTTAATTTGGCTCATACCTGAGGAGGCGGACACAAGCTTTACCTGGAAGGGGTGCGAAGGAAAAATCAATGGGGAGCTCGCCAATAATATTGGTAATTTCATGAGCCGGGCGCTTAAGTTTATGAATAAGCAGTGGGTGGATGGCATTGAGTCTAAAGATTTTGATGATTTTTTTAAGAGTCCCTTCTACCTTGAATTAGAGATAAGTTTAAAAGAAATCAAGTCGGCGCTTGATCAATTTGAATTCAGACGAAGCTTAGAGATGATCATGAAGCTCGGCACAGTGGCGAATTTATCTTTTAGTGAGGCGGCCCCGTGGGCGCTGATTAAAACCGACGAAGCTGCGACTAAGAAAGTCATCGCGTCTGCGGCCTTAAGTGGTTACGCGCTTGGTGTTCTCTTGGCGCCGTTTTTGCCAGGGCTATCAGGTAAAATATTAGAACTTTATCCCAGCCAATTAAGTGATGAGAAAGTAGTGAGCTCATTTTATCGAGAGGGATTTACGTCCCTTGCGGAAATCGTTTCAAAAATGAAAATTTTAAAACTCATCAAAGATCCAGAGATTTTAGTTCCTAAACTTGATAGCAAAATGGTGAATGAGTTGGAAGCAAAATTGCTAGCGACCGTCGTTGAAAATAAAAAGAATGCGGAGAAGAAGAAGTGAGCGAGGTTTTTTTTTCACCAGGCCAAGCAGCAGTAGAGGCGAGTGAGCTTAAACGCTTTGAGCGCTATTTATTAAATTTAGGGATTGGGCCTTTTAAAAATTATTTTGAATTACACCAGTGGTCGATAGAAAATCCAGAAATATTTTGGAAGTCCTTGGTGCAATTTTTCGAAATACCCATGGATGGGAGCATCGATCCGGTTTGGAAGAGCAGTCGTGGTTCCTTTGATTTTTCAGAATATGGTTGGTTTCCTAAACTGAAAGTGAATTTTGCTAAGGCGCTGCTTGAAAGTAGCATGGATGAAAGATCATTTCCGGCGATAGAAGCGTGGCATGAAAATGGAACAAAAAGATTTTTGAATCGAGGGGAGTTAATTCAAGAAGTTTCCTTGTTTGAAGGTTGGCTTTCTCAAATTATCAAAAATGAAACATCCTCTTCCTTTGTTATAGCGGCCTATATGCCCAACATCACAGAAACTGTGATTGCTATGCTCGCTACGGCCTCCCTAGGGGGTGTCTTTACTTCGACAAGTTGTGATTTTGGAATCGCGGGCGTCGTTGATCGATTTATCCAATCAAAACCAACTGTGCTAGTCATGTGCTCTCACTATACCTACGGCGGAAAAATTATTTCGCTCCTTGACCGAATTACCAGTTTGTTGGATCAAATTCCTTCGATCAAAAAAATAGTGCTAGTGGATTTTTTATCCCTCACAACAAAAGAGGAAAAACAAAAATTACTGACTAATCCTAAGATTAAATTTTGGAGTGATATCAAAAATGAAACTATAGGCCGAACTCCTTTAACTTTTGTGGAGAAAAATTTTCAAGACCCGCTCTATATTATGTATTCTTCTGGAACGACGGGAAGGCCTAAGTGTATGGTCCACTCCATCGGTGGTACCTTACTTCAGCACTGTAAAGAATTATCCCTTCATCTCAATGTGAAGCCTCAAGATAAAATTTTCTTTTTTACCACCTGCGGCTGGATGATGTGGAATTGGTTGCTGAGTGCTTTGGCGCTCAAGTCGACCATTGTTTTATTTGAAGGTTCACCAAGTTATCCTAGCTTTACAAATTTTATGAATTTGCTTGATAAGCAAAATATAAATTTTTGGGGAACGTCGCCTAAATTTTTGCGGGCCTTAGAAATTGAGCAATTTAATTCCCAGAAAGCGAATCTTAATTTTTCATCACTTAAAGCTATTCTTTCCACCGGATCACCTTTGGTGGCCGAGCAATATGATTTTGCGAAGGAACACATTTCTTCCCATGTGCCACTAGTCAGTATGAGTGGAGGAACAGATATTGTTAGCTGCTTTATGTTGGGAGTTTCCACTCTTCCTGTACACCGAGGTCAATTGCAAGCGCCTGGACTTGGAATGCATGTGGTCGCCTTGGATGGAAATCAAAGGCCGATCAAAGATGCGGAAGGCGAGCTTGCTTGTTTGAGTCCTTTTATTAGTATGCCCATTTATTTTTTAAACGACCCCGATAAAGAAATTTATCAGCAGGCCTATTTTTCTCATCCAAGCTCAAAGGTGGGGGAGAAGAAAGTTTGGTTTCATGGTGATTACATCAAAATCCACTCGAAGACAGGCGGAGTAGAAATATTTGGCCGCTCGGATGCCACCCTCAATCCTGGAGGAGTGCGTATCGGAACCGCAGAAATTTACCGTCAAACAGAAAAAATTCCCTCGATTGTGGATTCCCTTTGTGTTTCAAAAAGTTTGCCCGATGGTGATGTGGATATTTATTTATTTGTGAAGTTAAAAAGTGGTACCATCATGAATAAAGAATTAAAAGATGAGATAAAAACGCTTATCAGAAGTGAAACGACTCCTCGTCATGTGCCTAAACAAATTATTCAGGTTTACGATATACCTTACACCAGAAGCGGAAAAAAAGTAGAAATTGCGGTCATGAAAATCATCAACGGACGTGAAATAAATAATTTAGAATCCATCGCGAATCCTGAATGTCTCGAAGAGTATAAAAAATATGCCATTTAATAAAAATAAACTGCTTAAATTTATTAAAAATGAAAATTTTCAATTTCTTTTTTTTCTTTTAGTGTTGATGATCGTTTTATTTTGGCGAATTAATCGCTTTTATGATGGGGCGCTCGAAGGAACGAAAATGCAGATCTTGAGAAAAATGAAGTGAAAAAAAATTATGTTTTTACTGGTGGCGGTAGTGGGGGACACACGATTCCCGCGCTCACTATTTTTAGATCTCTTGATAAAAATCAAATAAACGTAACTTACTACGGAAGCTACTCGGGGATTGAATCAGAAATCATTCCGAAAGAAAAAATAAAATATCGCAAAATTTTCACAGGAAAACTTAGGCGCTACCTCACTTGGAGGCATTTTCCCGATTTTTTAAAATTTTTTTTAGGAATTGCACAATCGACTTTCTACTTAATGGCCGATCGTCCCCAGGTCGTATTTTCAACGGGCGGTTTTGTTTCCCTTCCAGTCGTCATCTCCGCTTGGGTGCTGCAAATCAAAGTTGTGATTCACGAGCAAACTAGTCGCGTGGGGCTAGCGAATCGCATCGCCGCTCGCTTCGCGGATAAAGTCCTTATCAGTTTTGAAGCGTCGCGAAGCTATTTTCCGGCGCACAAGGTGGAATGGACCGGTTACCCCCTTCGTCCCTCACTCTTCACACCCGTTAACACTCATTTTGAAATTCAGGGAACAGACTTTTCATTATTGAAACTACCGATTCTTCTCTTCATGGGAGGAGGGAACGGTGCAAAATTAATCAATGATTTTGTGAATAAAAATTTTTTCGAATTGATAAAGCATCATCACGTTGTTTTGCAGTGTGGATCTATGTTTTGGAACGACTGGAGAGACCGAGTTCATCCCCATTTTACGGCGTTTACGTTTTTAGGAAATGAACTTGTGGAGCTCATGAAAATGAGTCAAGTGATGGTGGCGCGCGCAGGGGCCGGCACGGTGTGTGAAGTGATCGCCTTGCAAAAGCCGGCCATCTTTATTCCGCTTAAGATTGCTCAAAAAAATGAACAGTACCATAATGCGATAGAGGCCAAGAATCTTATTGGCTCGGAGGTAATTCTAGAAGACGAATTTTTAAAAATTACTTTGGCAGATTTTTTTAAGCATGTTGAGCAAGTACAAACATCATCTAAAAATATTTCAAAAACAACGCCTCATGATGCGACCTCAAGAATAGTGAAATATCTATAGCTTCCAGAGAATAAATAAATAATTTGAAAAAGAAACAATTAGTTTTCCGCCCCCGATAACCAACTTATCCATAATGAAGGATCAGCTAAATGGGCATTGATCACTAAGCTTAAGTGATCAAGGAAAAAATCAAAGACCGTTAATGTTGTGTCTCTTGGATGTCTTACCTCGTAGCTTTTATATTTTGGTTCGGTTGTATTTTGAGGACCTAAGAGTAAGTTGAGTGAATTAAGAAATGCATCGGGTTGTTCAGCATATTTTGCATTTCCTGTTTGTTGGGCAATCTCTATTAATTCCTTATAACCGGCCCGATTAAACAACTGAGTAGAGTTACCTGAAGGGTTATAAATGATCGTTGGAGTACCTTGATTTAGAGATTCAAAAAAATTAATTGCACCAACCACGACAGCTAAATCGCTCGCCGCATAAAGTTCAGGCATTTTTCCCACGGTGTCATTGAAGATAATTAAATTTTTATTGGTATTAAGCTTTTTGACAGAAGAACTATTAATTAACCATCCAGATAATTCAAAAATTTGAGTATCCTTAAGACCGTTAAGATCAAATTCCTCACCTCGAAAAGAAAGAATAAATACTGGTTTCGATTCTTTGAAAATTTCAGACTTAATTGTTTCGTAAATGATACTTTTTAATTGAGTGGCGCCATCCTCTAGATCATTCATGTAAATATGGATTATTTTTTGTTGAGTATTTAATCCCAAAGATTTTTTGACATTTATCTTGTCGAGAGATGTGACTAATGGATTTGCTGCTTTTATGAATGGCATATTAAAAGCTTGATTCATTTTGTTTAAGGTAATGATTTTGTTAGAATCAAATTTTTCAATTTCATAATCATGCGCAAGTTCATAAAAGTCTGATAGGGAGATTTTTAAGGGATTAGAGGCATTATTTCCGTCTCTCAACAGGATGCTTCCTAAATTTGATTCAGGGATTTGTTGTAATGCAATGGCCAGCACAGTATCAATAAAATCAGCTTGAATCGTCTCACCCTTCTTGCTCCCTGACTCATTTAAATTAAATCTAGATCCTGATACAAATAGATTTGAAATTTCTATTCCATCGTATTTTTTTTTTAATAAATTCTTTAATGAAGTAATGAGTTTCTTGTGTGATTTAATCTTTTCAACTAGGGAAGCTGGTATTTCATTTACGGAATATTCTCCATTAGTAAAGAAATGGTACTTCTGTAGTCCTTGAGTATATATAGCACATTTAGCTGCCTTAGAAGTCGGGGAAACCCCCTGTGTCAGGATAGATGTCGCCTCCATAAAAAACAGTTAGGGGGCGATATGGGATTTCAAAATGAGACATTCACTAGAGTTTAAAGAGGCAGCAGTTGAAAAGTATTTAGGTAGAGGGAATCGAACAGTTGGGCA
>JARXAH010000103.1 GCA_029865945.1 Bacteriovoracaceae bacterium
GCAAATCAAAATCCGAAGCTATTTATTCACTGGGAGAAAGGTATAGGGAAATCGTTTGTTTAATGGGAGCGGTATGAGCTGAGAAGTTCCTGTACCGTTCTATGAGAGGCCAAGAGCGAAACCTTTTGGCCGACTCGCCCTAGATGGTTTGGTTGAATCTAGGGAGAAACTACACAATGTTTTAAAAAAAAGAAATCTTTTTATCTTTACATGAAAGGGTTTTCACCGGATTTGTGATCAGTCAGGTCGACGACAGATTCAATTTCAGGAAATTTTTGTTTGATCAACTTCTCAATACCACCCTTTAGTGTGGCCTTTGAACTTGAACAACCTTGGCATCCACCAAAAAAGCGAACGTATAAAATATTGTTATCAACGTCTACAACTTCTACATT
The DNA here is from genome assembly GCA_029865945.1 of Bacteriovoracaceae bacterium. Lineage (GTDB taxonomy): Bacteria > Bdellovibrionota > Bacteriovoracia > Bacteriovoracales > Bacteriovoracaceae > JARXAH01. The sequence goes on from JARXAH010000103.1 coordinate 396, forward strand.
GCCGCCGTGTTGCGCCAATGATGGTCGAATAAGTTTTTCAAAAACATCTTCTATTATATTTAACATGGGATAATCTCAGGTTTTTTGAGCGATTAAGGATTTCTTATTTTATCCTAAATACGCGACTTTTACATTAATTATCAATTGTTACACCTGCCATTTTGACCCATCGGATTTGCCCCCTTTTGGCCATGATCAATAACTTAGCAACCCCACTGGCACAAATATTTAACTTAAGGTTACTTCATGAACAAGTGGCGTGCTTTGTGATCGCCCCGGTGGCGGCCGGCAAGACTCAGTTGTGTGTGGAATTAATTCAGAAGGCCACTACTTTTGAGCGAGTACTTTTTGTTTCTCCCCTGCGTGCCCTGGCGGAGGAAGTCTTATTAAAATGGAGTAAGCACGAGTCGCTGCCATACATCCATGTGATCAATTTAATGAATGAAGATAAGGATAACGGCTGGAAAAAATTTTGGTCTGAGAGTGAAAATAGTAAAATAGAAAAGAAAATTGGCGTCGTTGTAGTTGAATCGTTAGCAAAAGAGAAGTGGAGGGAATATTTTGATTTAGAGGGTGCACGAAATTGTCTTATTATATGGGATGAATGGCATCTGTGTTTAAATTGGGAAAATTTTAGACCGGCCCTTTTAGAGGAATTTTTTCATCTCACTTCTAAGCAAATCCCCTTTGTTGGCCTGACCGCCACCATGCCCGCAGGTTATTTTGAACAGATCTATCCAGGTCTAAGCACCAATTATAGCGAAGTGCTTCATCTCAACTTAGGAAATTATGAGTGGCGAAATCCCCCGAATAAAACACTATTTTTTAGTAAACATTTCAATTTAGAAAAATTATTTATCTTGTGCTTAAAGCAGCAATTGATAAATTCCACTAAAAATGGAAAACGATTTTTGATTTTTGTTAAGCGAAGGGCCGAAGTGCAGTGGTGGTTAGATTGGTGTCAGGCAAAAAAAATTGTTGCCGTTGGTTGCGTAGGCGGTGGCGTTCCTCAGTACTTATGGCAGATGGAAAAAATCGATCCAACTCATTTGCGCGCCATTATTGCCACGAGCGTTTTGGGCCATGGAGTCAATCTTCCTCCCATCGATGAAGTTGTCATATTGGGAGGTTCGTACGATAAAGAATTATGGGTGCAAATGGTGGGGCGAGGAGGTCGTGATGGAAGAAAGTATCGACTTTGGTGCTCGCAACTATTTGGCATTTCTCGCTGGAGAAAAGTTACTCATTTTATACAATTGTGGATACAGCTCATAGGGGAGTAGCGATCAATGATCACGGCCATGATTCTTAGGAAAAGTTTAATTAAAGATCATCACCTCCTTCTTACTTTACTTACGGGGGACGGAGAAAAAATAACGGTACTCATGATGGGTGGACAGGGAGGGAAAAAAACACACTCCCGTTCAAATATTTTAGAGCTGGGAAATATTATTCAATTTGTTCCCGTGATTTCAAAGAAGGGTGGTTTCGTTCAGGATTTATGGCAAGGAAAAGAGTGGGTGTTGTTGTGGCAACATAAAAAAATTCGCTATGATTTTAAAAAATTTCAGGTATTAACTGACTGGCTAATGATCATGGAGAAGATTTCCCTTGAGGCCTCGTTCGAAGAATTAAAAAAATCACAAAATTTAGATCCACTTTATTTGCATATAAGTAATGCCATTGTGTCTCTTGATCAGGCAGATGTGAGTGAAGATGCAATAAGAACTCTAGATCAGCTAAAAACTTTTTTTCTGCTTAGACTTTGTTTTATTCTAGGCGTCGCACCCAGAATTGATGAATGTATGATGTGCCTTTCCCCTTTGACGTTGGAATCTGGTGAGCGAATGTTAATGGTTGATGCTGGTGGATTTGTTTGTGCTGATTGCCAGAGTTTGCATAGAGAAAATCATTTTGATGTATGGCTATCTTGGAAAATGTCTATGCTCTTAAATTGGAAAAAAATAGAACATTTTAAATTCGATAGGATGAATATTCATTACGAAATGGTAAGAAATTATTCATCCCATCACTTGTCATTGACTTGGAAAGATTCTCAATCTTTTTAAAAAGGTAAGAGTGCCTCTTATCTTGGGCACTCATTAGAAAGGGCCTGAGAGCTGCAAAAAAATAATTATTCCCTAGGTCATTTGAATTAGGGGAATTCTTTTAGATTACTTATTAAGTCATTGTTATCGTTAATATTGCGTTAAAATAAAATGTGATGGGGAATAAATTTTTCTTTTTCATTTTGATTTTAATCATCAATTCTTGCGATTTGAGCAAAAGAGAATTTGTGGTGGCCCAGAGAGCATCTTCTGAAAATAGAGAAGTAATAGCTCCAGATTTTACTTTTACTTCAACACCGACACCATCGCCGACGCCATCACCGACACCATCACGGACACCAACACCAACAAATTCACCCTCTGCGCCTAGCAATAATACGACTGGAATCCTTGCCGTTACAAAAATTTACAACACAAACATTACTTCAAATTTTCCGGGAACAGTTAATGTACCTCAAGATTTCAATGTCCAGGGGACATGTAATTATGTTTACAGCTCAAATGTAAATGTATGGGGATCAGGAGTTACCGGAAATCAAAATACAAGTTGTCTTTCGAATAATACATTTAGTATTAGTTTCAATAATGTAGCGATTGGATATAAAAGCTTACGGGCAGAGCAAACTAAAGCAGGATCAGCGAGTTTGAGCACTGGAAATTTTTCCATCTTCGTTCAAGATTTAGGGGCAAATGGTACGTCGTCTCCTACTTTTACGCCGACCTTTACGCCTTCCACCACACCAACCTCCACGCCCACCACCGGAAATTCAGGAGGAAGCAGTAATGCAAACTGTCAGAAAAATATACCTGAAATTTGGGTAATCCACGGACAAAGTAATGCGCAAGGGGAAGCCAGCGCAAATGGCAATTCGGCCGCTCAATCCATTCCCAATGGAAATATTGCAAAAGAGTATCGCCATTCAGGGCCATCGGGTGGGCCACAAATTGTTGATTACAATGAAAATGGAATTCCCGGAGTTTTAGATTGTGGGATTGGTGAGTGGCAACCAGTTAGCTCACTTGGTGTCGTTCATGCAAAATCAAAATGTCATAATTTAATGTGGAGTTTTTCCAATCGTTATCACGATCTCACAGGGAGACAAGTTATTGTGGTTCCTGCATTTAGAGGGGCAACAGCATTAACTCCCAATGGCGCTGCCGTATTTGGAATGAATGAATATTGGATGAATTATAGTGGGTTTGCAGGTTATCAAGCAATGATGACAAAAGTGTTAGGGGCGAGGGCCATGTTCCCAAGTGCAAAAATTAATTTTCTCTTTTATTTAAGTGAGTATGATTCCTTTGCGTTGCAAAATTCTTTAAATGGTCAAACTGGGCCAGGATCAATGACAAAGGCCCAATTTAAAATTCATCTTAAAAATTATGTGAGCAAGATCTATCAAGATCTTGGAAATAATAACATCATGATTTATTCCTCGATCATGCATAAGTTATCTTTAAGCGGAAGTTTTGATCAAGGCTCCCAAGCAGCGATGGAAGCGCAAGTTGAAGTTGCCAATGAATTACCAACAAAATTTAGTATTGCTTACGATGCTTATTCAAATTTGTCTGCTCAAATGTTTCACAATCCTGGCAATGATTATATTCACTTAAATGCGCTTGGACTTGATGAGGTAGGCAGAAATAGTGCAGAGATCATATCCCATAAAATTGGATGCCATTAAATTTCTTCTAGAACATAACTGCCTTGATTTTTAGGCAGTGACAAAAAATGAATTTAACATTATTAGCTCTATTGAATTGATTTTATTCAATTTATGGCAATTGTGCGTTTGAATCCATCCATTGCTGTTATATTTTAAGGAATGTGGTTTCAATTTTGTATCATCAATTTTTTGCTGATTTCTATTTTATCATGCTTTAAAAAACGTGACGTTCAAGTACGCAGCGACAATAGTTTGAAATCCGAAAGCAGCTTCAATGGAAGTCCTACGAAAACTCCTACCCCATCTTCGACTCCAACCGCTACTCCTACCATCACTCCAAAAACACCAACAACAACGACGCCAAATGGGGGCGGAGGAATAAAAAAAATAGAACTCTACGATAAAATTGTAGCGGTTCACGAATCAGGATCCGGTTGGGTGAGAAATATTTTGAAGCCGGAGTCGATGGTAGGGGATCCTAGAAATAATCAGGGCGGAAATTATTTTGGCGCCGACAACCTAAAGGAATGGAGTGAACGCCACCGGGCAAGTCAAAATGTTTCCTTTTTAAGGAAGTATTTTAAGGGCCTTTTTGACTTAAGAAAATTTTATAAATTAGCAGAGATTTATATTTATGGAGGGGACAGTAGATTAGAATTTTTTATTGGTGGGCCTCTCGACAATTGGACGAGCGTGGGCCAATTGCAATTAGCGCCAGCTCAGTGGAATAAAGTTGTTTTAAGTAATATTAGTGCTAGCACGGGGACACGCTATTTGCGCATCTCAATTAATCAATTGGGAAACAATGCGAGTGCTGGAAAGGCGATCGCTATTTATGGAAGCGAAGTAGATACTAGCGCAAGGATTCCTATTCCTTCCGTTTCTATTCGAGTTCCAAGGCCTCTTATGGAAGATTTTTTAGGCACAAATACTTTTGTTGATGTTGTATCTAATCAAAATTTTACTACCGGCGAATCCAAGCATTTTACCAACTGTACTTTTAATAACTTCCCAGTGACTCCCGATCCAGCGTATTTAGATCAAAACTGTAATTTAAAAGTTTATCCTACTTTTAAAGCGGAAGAAGTTTTTACGGCCTTGAGAAATTACACATGGTCCATATTTTTTTATGGCGATAAACAAGGTTATGATGAGAATTACCAGGGAGGTGGCTACGTTTTTCAGCCCCTCTATCAATCCAATGGTTCTAATACAGCGGCCACTTGGGATTTTGATTATTCTTTTTTTTATCACCGAAAAAAAAATAGTAACGTTTCAAATACGAAATTTTTAAATACTCCTGATATTCTGAGAAATACCCCATTCTTGTATCCTGATTATATCAAAAATAAAATTGCCGCCAACGGATGTCCGGGGGGATCATGGACAAATCAATACTGGGGTGAAATGTGCCCTCACTTTTCTGAGACAAAACCCATTCGTGGATCTTACTCCGAAAAACCTTCCGATTATTTTGAATTTTCGCGGCTGGCCTTTAATTTAGCAGCGAGGTATGGAAGCAATCCTAATGTTGCAACCAATTTATTGAGTTTAGGCCAAGGGCAAGTGGTGAGAAAAGGACTTGGTTATATTAAAGATTTAGAAATTTGGAATGAACCCGATGCTTGGTGGCATGGAACGGAGCAAGAGCCTGGACTTGGAGATTATTCATTTTTTCATCCAAGAGAATTTGCTGCACTTATGAGTGCTACTTTTGATGGACATAAAGGCCAGTTGCCGGCCGGTACGGGAATGAAAAAGGCAGATCCCAATATTTTGACTATTCCAGCTGGAATCGCAACGGCACAATTTGATTACTATTATATGATGGCGTTATGGTCAGAAAAAAATCGCGGAAATTTTAATGATACTCCTTTTGATGTATTAAATTTTCATCACTACTCCATGACTTCTTGTTCCATGGGATTTTATCCCGATTCTACCAATGATAATGATCCCAATACGGACAATGAAACTTATCCCAATCCGAATTCTAATGGATGGAAGTGTGGCTTTTCTCCCGAGTATGATCATGTAGGGCCAAATGTCATTGAGCCCATTATTAATTTTAGGGATCGCTTCATGCCTGATAAACCGATTTGGATTACGGAGTACGGTTACGACACCGATCCGAATTCTCCTCAAGGAATAAAACCGTTACCTGGATTTTCTAATGAAGAAGTACAAGGTATTTGGAACGCGCGGGCCGCCATGATCTTTGCTTCCTATAATATTAGTCGCGTGAATCAATTTATGGTGAGAGAAAATAAAGATAATCACGGGTGGGACAGTGGGCTTTGGAATACCTCAGGGGTATCTAAATTTTATTACAGTGCCAGTGATAACTTGCAGCACTACGAAGCGAAGACGAGTTATTACCACATGGGCGCGTTATTGAAAATTTTAAAAGGTTCCAAATTTGAAGCGGTTATTGATCCCATTAATTATCGCAATTTAAATCAAGATTCGGTTGTGATGAAATTTAGCGGTGGCGGAAAAACGATTTGGGCCGTATGGCTTTCTTCGAGTAAAGGAATCAATGAAACGAAAGCGGTGACTGTTAATGTGGCGGGGAGCGGAGGGGGAAGTGGAAGCGGAAATGTGGAGCTTGTGAGATTTTATCTGCCATCACTTGATTGTAGTGGGGGAGGAGCTAACTGCCATCCCAGTGTGGACGGCGTGAAAACAACGGTAGCGCTTCAAAATGGAAACGTTACCGTTAATGCGAAAGAGTATCCCATTTTCATTGTGAAATAATATGATAAATGGCCGACGATTTTTTATCGCCGGCGTTATCGAGGTTAATAAATTTTAACTGATGGGCATTTATGAGAAATATTTACGGCATCCTTATTTTTGACACAAAGATATTAAAAACAGCTAGATCCTTCTACTTCTTTCCATGGAGTGCATTCAGTGGCGTATTCCCCATCTGAATTGATAGTAACTTTTAGTCTACCATTACAAATTTCAGTGGGCTCATTGTCTCGAGTATAAGAGATTTTTCCTCTATCCTCGGCACCTGGTCCTCCCCAGACACAAAAAGTGTGAAAGTCAGGGGCAATTTCAATATTAACTCTACGTCCCCCAATTTGCAGATGATTTAATTGCCCATTATAACCAATGAAAAGCTGATATTCTGTTGACGCAATATAACTTCGAATGGAAGAACCCATGGCCTCACTATGAGAAAACTGTGCGGTTAAATTTTTGATCCAGTGAAATATTTTTGGAATTGATTTTTCATAATTGGGAGTACCTTTTGTTGGTAATTTATCCAAATTTCCCATTCCCGATATTGTCTTAAACCATGTACCTAAATACAATACATCATTTGGGTATTCAATTAGATCGGAGTAACCTGGATATCCAAGGAAATCTTGAAAAATCCCTTCTCTTTTATAGAAGTTAAGTGGATAAATATGTTTAGATTCACTATATACATAATAGCCACACTCGTTTTCTTTTCGGCAGTCTACACCAATCCTCAATTTCATAATGGAAGATAGTTTTTCATTTATTTGTTTCGCGAAATTAGGATTAAATGTTCTTAAGTATAACGCCGAATTTAAGAATCTTCCTCTAGCGGAGTCTTCATCATTCCCAGATTCGTTATCTGGGGCGGATTCAAATTTAATACTCGTTTTATCCATCGTAATGTTAATTATTCTTTCATGTGAAATAAGGGCAGCTTGATCGAGTGTTTGCATTCTTGAAAATAAACGATTATCAATTTCAACATAGTAGTGAGCTCCCATTTTCTTTTGCACAGCGATTTGCAAAAGCAAACAACCATCATTTAGTCTAATCGTTTCGCTGGAGTCATCGACTTCAATAACACCCGTTGATAATAAAGAAAAATTTTCTAATGGAATATTTTTTGTTCCTGCATCTAAGTAGTATTTATAAAAAAGATAATTGGTATTTTTAGCTCGCTCTAAAGCATCATCAACTCCTTGGCGAAAGCTTGAGGGATTATCGATGAGTTCAGCAGTTCTTATATTATCTATGTTTTTTTTATTTCTTATCTCGTAAAGGTCTAATAATTCTGGTTGGCCTATTAGGGCAGCTAATCCATCGATTCCGATAGGGTCTTGTTTAATATTGAGTTGTTGGTATTTTTTAGCTCTCTCGGCAATAATTTTATCCATTCCATTTTTGAAGCAGGCAACCACATCTCCTCCATGGCCTTCGCCTCCTTTATCACTGATCGATTGCGCTACAGAATTGAAAGCAAAAAATACAAACCCAAACACAAATGCAAAACCACCAAATATCAGACATCTTTTTTTCTTCATAACTTTTTTCCTTTTTTTATATTGGTTACTGGATAAAATGAAATTCCTAGTTGATAGACAGCATCTCGATCTTTTGTTTTTTGTAAGTAATCACATAATCCTCGCCTGAAATTCTTAATGCGTTTTTTGGCCTCATTTAATTGCTTGGTATTAATGGCAAACGTCATCGAAGATTGATCTCTCAATTCCATGGGGATTTCTTCAAGGGCGGCGCTTGCTTTTCCTAAAACTTGATGTTGTAATTTTCGAAACGCCGTTGCGGTATAAGGATTGCCGGTAGTGGTGACTAATGGTGTTCCTTGAGTAAGCTTGCCACTAGAATCAATTTTGATTAAATCTAAGCGTACTAGTCGCTCTAGTGCAATACTAACTTCTGTAGAACTGATGCTCAGTGTTTTTGCTATCCATTTCGAGTCATTCTTGAAGCCTTTAACCGTAATGAGTTCAAAGATAGCGTAGTGGTACCAGTCAGCTATGACCTGGAAGGCGTCTAGTGCTAATTCCCGCACATTTTTTTCTTTCTTGGTTTTAGTCGTTGGCAAGTTTTCGACTTCTTTGGGATCAACGCCTAAGCGTTGAGCAAATGAGCGTTGTAGTGTGATTGATAGGGATCTTTTTTCTCTTAAAATTTGAGATAAGGTGGACGCGTCTACTTCTAAGAATTTTGCAAAAGCGCGGAGACTGTATTTGGGGTTTCTCCGGCACCGCTCTAGGAATTGATTTTGCAAAAAAAGACGAAAGTTAAGGTTCGTATTTAAGATTTCTGATTCATATTTTTTTTCTGGTATTGAATTCATAGCGGGAAACTACGATAAAATAATATTTCTAGCAAGTATTATTGCCACAAAGTGTGGCAATAGGTAGAATGCCACAGCACTTACTTTGAAAGTTTTAAGGGAAGTTTTCTTTTTAATGATGCAGAGAAGCTAGAAGGTATTCGTTTTTATAAACTAATTGTCGCTTCGCTGACTTCGATCTGAGAATTTAAGTTTTATTTTATGAATTTATTGAGAGATCTGCTGATTTACTTTTTCTTATGAGACTCCCAGCTTTAATGACTGGGAGCTTATAATTTGATAATTTTTTACTGCTTTACATCGCATTCAATTTTTTTAAAGGCGGCAGTTTAATGATATGTTTTTTACTTCTTCATTTGTTTTTGTAAACTCGACATAAATAGAAATTTCGTATTGCTTGAGAAATTTAATCACCATTTGAGATTCTTCGATATCTACTTCATCGATATCGGCACTAATAAGTGGCTGAGACGAAGACTTTTCTATTCGTCGAGAGGTAATTGAGCTGCGAGTACACAATATCTCTTGCTCTAGTGACCATCCTTCAGTTGAAAAAATATCAAGAGAATAATAAGGATCGCCGTCGCTAGTGAATGCCATTTTTCCTAATTCATAGGGGATGGCAGGATCTTCTAGGTCAATTTCACTGCTTACAATGCTTTGATTCTCAATTTGGCCATATTTAAAACTTTCTAAATTATCCCAAAGTTCTAAGTCATAAATATTAACATCTAGCGGTTTTTTAGCGCCAGCAGAAAGTAACCTCGTAGCATTTGAGGCAATGTCGAGAATTTTATTTGATCGAATTTTTTTATTATCCAAGTCTCTTAATACTACTTCACATTTATATATTCCTGTAGTTAAGGCAGGGCAAAATTGAAAATTATTTTTCTGTTTTGCCTCCAAAGTCGCACTAATGAAAAATAAGACCACAATAAATTTGAATTTCCACATATACATGATTTCCTTTTTGTTTTGAATTGAGCAATTCATTAGATAGTAAAATGTTTATCAAAAAGCAATTCGAAATTTTAAAATGAGTTTAGTAGGATTAATATTGATGATTATTTATGTCTTAAAGTATTTCGCTGATTTCGACTTGAGATTTAAAATTTTATTTTATGAATTTATTGAGAGATTTGCTGATTTGTTTTTTCTTGTGAGGCTCCCAGCTTTAATGACTGGGAGTTGGTAATTTGATAATTTTTTACTGCTTTACATCGCATTCAATTGAAACCATTTGAGTAACTCTCGGCGCTTTTGCATTCTCGACAAATAGTTCAATGCTTTTAGTATCGGCCGTTGCTTTAGAAGCGATACCAGAAACTTTATCTACAACTTTTGCTCCCACTAAATATCGGCCAACCTTTGTTGTTTGAGCGAATACTTTTATTTCAAATTGGCTCTCTGGGTGATTAATTTGCTTAGTAGCAGATAAATAAACTTGTTCAGGGTTCTGTTGTACTAGATCTTCACTCACATGATAGGCGTGATCTGTATTGTTTACGGCAACGTTGATGTCACATTCTAATGTTTGTGAAAAAGCAAAAACTGAGTTGAGCGCGATCATACAGTGGAATAAATTTTTCATACCATCTCGTGCGCCGTTGATAAAACGATTTGATCAATAAACTAAAGGAGGAAAAAAAAAAAAAAATCGCGAAACTGTATCGATGATGAAGGTAGGCCCTTCGCACACGCCTTTCAGAGGGAGTTTGCAAACTAATTCAAGCTGCAACAATTAAGAGTTGTTGTGGTGAGCATTGATTTAAAGGCCATCTCA
>JARXAH010000056.1 GCA_029865945.1 Bacteriovoracaceae bacterium
TGAGTTTTCAATACTTTGCAAGATTCTGCGATTTTTTGAAAAACTTCAAATCTGGGGATACGGCCCAAATCTCCGTCCATGGAGCCTGCTGCATCTCTTAAGCAAAGGATTGCTGGGCGTCTGGCCCACAAGAACCATTACATTTCTGAGGCATTTCTCAGGAAGCCTTATTTTCTTTTTCAACAGACAATTTTAAGCCAATAACTTTGAGCAGTGATTTCAAAGTTGATAATTTGGGATTCCCATCCTTTGAAAGCGCTTTATATAAACTTTCTCTTCCAAGATCAGCTTGCTCAGCAACCTCGGAAAAACCGTGAGCACGGGCAACGTCACGAAGTGCTAATAAAAACATTTCCTCCGAATCATCACTATCAAGATGCACATTGAGATAGGCAGCGGCCTCAATGGGATCCTTAAGGGATTCTACTAAATTTTCTTCATACTTTTTTGTTCTCTTAGGCATTGTAATCCTCCCAATATCTTTTGGCTTTTTGTATATCCTTCTCTTGAGAACCCTTATCTCCACCTATGAGTAGAACAACAATCTTGTCGCCATCTTCTCCAAAATAAATCCGATATCCTGGTCCAAAATCAATTCTAAATTCATAGAGGCCATTCCCTAGACCGCGAGTATCACCAAGGTTTCCGAGGCGAACACGGTTTAGGCGTTTTCGAATAATGGCCCTACCTTTTACATCACGTAACTCATTTAGCTAGCTTTGAAATGATTGCTTTCCGTCTTCGCTTTCATAAATCAATATGTCTTTAGTTTTTGGCTCTATTGGCATCAGTAATTGTATCCCACAAGATACAAAAAGTTAATAGCTTTAATGCTGAAAATAAGTGGGGCAACAGAAGCATGAATCGAGATATGGGTCTTTATTTATTATTAGGAGAAATAGTATGAAATTTTCAATAAAATTAATTTTTGCAGTTTTTTTATCACAAATAATTCTCATGCCTGTGAAGACTTTATCGCTTGTGAGCAGAACCCCATGCCATACAAACTTACGGTTTTAAAAGAATTAAAAATTCCTTCTGGAAAAACCTCGGTTAAAATTGGCTCTATTGGTTTAGAAGTAGGACATGGGGATTATTCTATCTGTGAACTTGTAATTAAATCTTCTAGAACTGAGAGAACGCTTAATGTTGGTGAAATTATTGACCTTGATTTGAATAAAACTGAGATAGAGCGTAAATATTTAATAAGCGCGCCATACGCTTATTATCGTATACTAATTGATCAAAATATTAACAGTTTTGGTCTTATTCGTGCTTTGTCCTGTCAGCAATTTAGAAAATTTTATCTTAGCTCTAACGATTTTAAAGCGCTTATTGGAAACTATTTCTCACCGTCAATTTAGAAATTTATATTTCTAGATTTAATTGACTTGTCCGCTCAGTGAACTAACAGAAAAATGAGGGCTTCTTCGGAAGTCCTCTACATTAAGGCACTCTTTTATATTTGATAAAATTAACTCCACGGTGGCGATTTACCAATCACTCCTTTAAGCCAAGAAATATTTTCGAAATCGGAAGGATCATGACCAGTTGTAAGATAGATATTTTGAATTCCTAGATCAAATATTTTTTTAGAATAAATTTCACCTTTCACATCATTTCCTAGATTAGAGTCTATATAAACGGTTGAGTCTTTATCAATATGATTAATTTCTTTTTCAAACTCATCGACATTTTTAAAAATTTTTAGTGGCACGCCCTTCCTCTCGGCCAATGATTTCCACATTCTTCTTGTAATCGCATCATCATCGATGAGAATGGTATTTATTTTTCTTGGTATTTCAAATTTGATTTCTGTAAAACCGGCTAAATTTTTCGGGATCAATTTTAAGGAAATTCTCATGCACCTTTGTTGAATCATTGGTTCAAAGTAACGACTTGTTATTAAAATACTATTGTTACAAATATTCATTTTTTCAATCAGGTCAAGGCCTGTTTCATTCGTTCCCGCTATCTCATAGTCAAATAAATACAAGATGCTTGCTTCGTGTATATTTAAATGTTTTGTTTTGGCATAAACTTCTTGTGCACTATAGCAATGAATGATCTCTAGCTGATCCTTAAACTTCGTTAGTCTTTCATCCCAGATATGATGAATGGAAGAATCATCATCAAGAATGATAACTTTCATTTCTGGTTGAAGGTTAATTGCGCCAATGAACCAACTTGGTTGTTTTGCTTTAGGCAAAGCGATAGTCACTTCTGTTTTACCAACTGTAGATACAAGTGAAATTGAACCACCCCACAATTCAATCATGTTTTTGGCGTGATAGAGACCAAGCCCTGATCCATTTGGTTTGCTATAGGAATAACCTTTCTCCATAAGTTTTGGAATAATATCGATAGGGATTCCTTTGCCAGTATCCGTTATTGAGATTTTAATTTGGCCATTATCTAAAGAAAGTAAAATTTGTATTTCACCATTTTGGCCACATGCCTCAACGCTGTTATTTAGAATATTTGAAATTACTCTTTTGAATTGTCCAGCATCAAAAACTCCGAAGAGGCCGTATGAATCATGTTCAATTTTGAAGTCAATCATAATTTCTGTTTTGTTTCGATACTGATTTCTTGTCTCGGTAACAATTTCTTCAATTAAAGTGGATGTTAGATGAATCCCGACTTCATTATTGCTGGTTTGATTTTTATCTTGTTTCGCAATGAGACTGTTGGCAATGTCTTTAATTCGATTAACGGAGCTTCTAATCATGATTCTTCTTTCTTCGGTAAGAGAAGTTAATTCAGATACCACCATGTCTAAGGCAGCTAACGGAGATCTGATATCATGGGCGACTTGGTTCGCAAGATTAATTTTTGAAATTTGTGATTCCAGTTTTAACCTTTCTGATTCAGATTGCTGAATTTTATCGATCGCCTCTATAAATTCATTTTGGATTTTAGAATACTCATCAATCGTAATAGTTGGGTCAATGGTTTTACTTTCAAAAACTTTAATCAATTTTGAAGTTTCTGGTCGAAGAAATTTCCACCAAAGCATAAATAATGAAAGAATATTAATTAGGAAAACGATAAAAATAGTAATTCCAATATATATCAGAATTTTTTGATCAAGAACCTTGGCCCCTAAAAGAGATTTTTCTAACATTAAATGGCCGACAACTTCTCCGCCAACTTCCAACGAAGCAAAGCTTACAGCAAAATTTGAATTGTTGTTAGTGCAAACAATCACTTGATTATAATTCTTGCAATTTACGTATTGGCCTGATGAAATTATTTGATTGTAAAAGCTGGAGTCAATGTAGCGAACAGAATCCACTCCATTTAATTCAAGGATTTTGTAAGCTATAAGATCTCTGGCAAGAGAATTTTTAATTTTTGATTGTAGCGCAACACCTTCCAATATTGATTTATCAATTTTGGTTAAACTGGAAATAATACTTGGAGGTAGTCCATGTTCATTGTCAGATAGTAAAGAATAACTCCAAATGCCTACGGCAATTAATTGAGCAATAAATAGACTGAAAAAAATTTTAAATATTTTCTTGGTTAAACTCATTTGACCTCACTGTAGCCAGCGTGGTCAACTTTTATCAGAAATCGTTTTTGAGAGCTAGTTGTAAAATTTTTATCAACTTTGAAGGAACTAATACCTAAAAATGCCGCATTGTTGGAATTAGCAAAATTTATTATATTTTTTCTATTATATTGTTTTAATTGAAGAGATTTAAGAATAAATTTTGTGGCGTCATAACAATCTGCACTGATAGACATGGGATCAACGGAGAATTCTTTTACATAATTTTTTTTAAATTGCAGAAATTCCGGGGAGTCATCGCAGGAACAGTTTTGCCTGGGAAAGTATGCCGTGACATTTTTGTTTTTTAGAAAATTATAAAAAGCCGGAAGATCAGAAGATCCATAATATTTAGTGCCAAAAATGATTGGCATAAATTTTTTATGGACTAAATCGCTAGCGTCCGCCGCTACTAATGAACGGGCAAGAATGACCACATAATCCCAAGAATTATTTTGAGATAAGAGGTTGTTGAGGTTACTTAAGTCATGGGTTTGTTCAATTACATCTATGCTTTGAATATTTGAAGTAATTTTTTTGAAATGAGAAAGGTAGGCCTCTCGGTAAGCAACCATTTCCGTTCTATCAATCGCAGTAATGATAAGAACCTTACTATTCTCTTTTATTTTAAAGGGAAGTTTTTCAAAGAGTGAATTTACGAGATCATAAGCACTCGGCTGCATAGTTCGAAGGTACTTAGTAGAAGAAAATGTTGCACTAGGATCACCATAAATGGAGATCGTTAAAATAGGATCAAGCTTTAGGCCTTCTTCAATGGATAACAAGTCGTTTCCCGTACTGAAACCAATAATGGCATCACAGTTGGATTTTCGCATCTCATTTAGTTTTTCTACAGGAGCAAGAGGGTTGCTTTCATAATAAAAAACTTCATATTCAACTTTTAATCTTTCTGAAGGTTTTAATTCTGAAAGCGCAAGCTTCGCGCCATTTATAAATGCTTCTCCGTATTTTGGAATGGCCTTCTCAGTGGAGCCAGTAAGGCAAATTTTTAACTTGGAATTATTGGAGTAGGATGCGTTACAAAAAATTGTAAAAGCAAATGAAACCATAAAATACTTCATAATAGATACCTTCCTACCATGTAAATTGCTGTACCTGTAAATATACTTATTAACGTTTTTTCGAAAAAATATTGAACGATAAAAACATAAGATGCAACCAACACTCTTAATATGTACTCAGGAGTTAGCGTAACATCTCTGAAGCAATAAATGATAAGTATAAGAAATAGGAAATCATGAATATTTGATTTAATAAAATCAGATGTAAATATAGATAAAATCCTTCGACCAAACAGCAGCGGAATTTGTCTTGTCAGCTGAGTGGCCAAAATAAGTGTTAAGCAGAAAATAATTTTTTCACTGATTAGCATGTTTGGCCCTTCTCTTACGAATTGAGCTCGCAAAAATTGCTACAAATAAAGCAATTAATGAAAAGTCTGCCCCTTGAATATTTGAAATTAATTTCAAGGGTACCAGAGTTCCTAAAGTGCAACCAATGACCCAATAGCTTTGGTTTAATGCAAAAATTTTTATCCAATCACGATCTTTTAAATCGTGATTTCTGTATAGAGAAGAAATGCCGAAATTTTCATCAGTAAGCGAGCCAAAGAGATAGATATTTTTAAGTCCTTTCCATGAGCCAATAAAAGATAGGCCATAAAATATATGGCGAATATTTAAAATAAAAATAGTTACAAAAAATAATAATACTGGAAAATGAGGTTTATAAAATTCAAGGGCCACAAATTGAGCAGCTCCAGCAAAGCAAAAAAGTGAAATAACAAAAGACTCTAAAGTGCTGCCGCCTTTTAAGGAAAATAAGGCCCCAAAGGTAAATCCAAGAATAAGATATGCAAATGCGATGGGTAGCGAATTCTTAATAAGAGTAAAAGTATTTAAGCGCATGGAGTCCAACCACCATCAACCGGAATAGACACCCCTGTGACAAAAGAAGACTTATCGGATAAAAGAAAAGCTACTACGGATGCAATTTCTTCAGCTCTACCAAATCTCCCAAGTGGCACTTGTGAAATAATTTTTTGAGAGTATTCTTCCTTGCTAATATTTAACTTTGAGGAAACACCAGAAATTACTTCCACCAAACGATCAGTTTCTGTATAGCCAGGAAGAACATTGTTCACAGTAATATTATATTTCCCAAGCTCTTTGGAGATAGTTTTAGACCAATTGAGCATTGCGCCGCGCAGAGTATTTGAAACACACATATTCTCTAAAGGAATCTTTGCAGTAACTGAAATAATATTTACGATTCTGCCACCCTTGCTGTGCTTCATTTTTGGCGCAATAATTTTTACGAAATCATTGGCAGCAAATAAATGGGATTGAAATGCGAGCAAATAATCCGACTGTGAGGAATCAAGCATCGGCCCCGTACTTGGCCCCGAAGCATTGTTAACAAGTCCCCATATATTTTCGATATCGGAAATTTTTTTTAGCGCTTCAAATCTTGATTTTTCATGATTTAGATCGCATTCAATATGGGTTAATGGAGAATCCTTATTAAAAAGTTCGGCCAATTCGCCTTTTGATCTGGAAATACAATACACATAAAAATTTTCTTCAATAAGTTGTTTAACAGTTGCAGCGCCAATACCCTTGCTTCCGCCACAAACGATTATAGATCTTTTCATAAACTACTCCAAAACATTTTGTAATCCACAAATTCATTTTCATAATTTCCAATGAATTTTTTTACCAAGTTCACGAGAGTTATTTTTCTTACACTTTCTTCTTCATGTTTAGATGCTTCTGTTTCAAAATCATGTATAAGAGATATAATTTCAGTTATACTTTTTTGAAACAGGTTAATTTCAATAGTAAAATTCTGGTTTTTATTTTTTAAGAATTTCCAAAAAAAAATGGAGGAAATGCAGTCAAAATTAGATTGGCTTCTGAAAAGTGGGTATGCACATAGTCTCTCTGCAAGCACGTATAATCCTGTGAGAAAATAGTCGTCTTCTTTATGTTTTGAATTTTTAAAACAAAATTCAATTGTAATTAAATCGGCCCTTAGCTCTTCTAAGGCCGCGGTATATTTATTTGATTTTTCTTTGATAAATTGCGGAAGTGGCATTGGCCCAGTTCTATGCGATCGCTCATGGAAGTTGACCCAATTTGTAATCAATTTGCAGAGCTTTGCTTCTCTTAAATCTAGCAATCCATCAAAAACTTTACAGCTCATTAATTTTTTGATAAATGGCCTTGTATACTTTAAATGCCTTTTTGCAAACTTATCAACAAAGTAAAATACCGGATGTTCATTTGCAGGAACGACAGATTTGAAATTTTCTGGAAAGATGGCCACAACTTGTTCATTTAATAATCCGTCAGTAGCAAGTAATTGTCTCACGCACTTGATTTCAGTAAATGAATCTTGAATATGAACTGATGGCGTTACCTTTTCAACTTTTGCATATTCAAGTGATAGGTATGGATGGTAGTTGCAGTCAAAAATCCCAAGAATTTCATCCCCTAAGGAATTTTTAAAATTATTTAAAAATTTTAGATTTCCACCTTGATTATCAGTTTCACTTTTTAAATTTAAAGCGTGATCCTTGAGTTGATTTTCGGTTATGTCGATCGCCTCATCAATAAAACCATTTGCAAAATAATCTCGAGCGAGATTCAATTCATTAATATTTATTATTTTTTGATTCATAACATTTTTTCCTGTACCAATTATTTTATATTTTTCTTAAAATGTGATGCGAGCTTATTGAAATCATTTTCAAAACCACTGTGAGACTTTTTAAGATCAATAAAGTCATCATCTTTTGGTAATTTATTATCTTTTATGTCAAAAGCTATGCATGCAAAACATGTATTTATTTGATCTAATTTTCCTCTTAAATCATGCATTAAATTTCTTAATTCGTTATTCATGCTAATACCTCACTTAATTTCTTTTCTTTCTGGTGGTAGAACAATGTTCTTCTCGAGACTTGATATTTTTGCGAAATTTGTTTTTTGTTTCCTTCGTTTTCAATAAGTACGAAGTCAAAGAATTCTTCCTTAAGCTTGTCGATTAAAGCTGAAAGACTTTGATTGTTTTGCGCAAAATGAATCTGATCTTCAGTAAGAAGGAGTTTTAGTTTTTTTATTTCAATAGAATTTTTTGATACATTCAAATATTTTTCAATATATTCTTTCGTTACGATGCCACTTTTTACATCTGAAAGTCGAAAGATTGTTTTATTGAGTTCCCGTATATTTCCAGGCCATCGGTAGTTAAGAAGTACATTTTTTGCCTCTGCACCAACGTAGACACTGCGTGTGGTTAAGCTGAGAAAGTGTTCAATTAAAATTTTTAAATCTTCCTTGCGATCTTTTAAGGGTTTGATATGAATCGTTTTACCTTTTATGCGGTTATAAAAATCAACCCTCAGTTTTCCTTGCTCAACAAGGTCTTCTAAGTTTTTTAAAGTGGCCGTGACGAGTAAAAAATTAGAGTGAATTTTTTTAATTCCGCCAACTCTTGTGAATTCCCTTTCTTCAATTACCTTAAGAAGTGTTTCCTGTGTGGTCAGGGGCATATCACCAACTTCATCAAGAAATAGGATTCCATCATTGGCCTGCTCAACTTTTCCAATCTTTAATCTATCGGCACCAGTAAAAGCACCTCTCTCATGGCCGAAAAGTTCAGATTTTATGATTTCATCGTGAAGGCCTGCACAATTTAGTTCAACAAGTTCGCCTGAAATCCCTAGAAGGTCGCGAAGACATTTGGCGAGTTGAGTTTTGCCTACTCCTGATTCACCACTTATAAATATAGGTTCCATTGGAGCGTAGGTATTACAGACGCTCTCAAGTGATTCAATGAGTTCTTGGTCTTTCGTAAGGTAAGTCGTCCTGATAAGGCGTTGAACCATTTTTTTGAGTTCGCGGCCATTGGTGACCTTCTTTATAAAAAATTCTAAATCTATTTTTAAGTTACTCTTTTTCACAAAATCATCTACTCCGCTCTCGTATGCTAATTTGATTAGGTCATCGTCATTTTCAAAGTTCGTCACTGCAATGATATGACCGATACCATTTTGTTTACACAATAATGCAATCTGCGGGCCAACAATTTCAGTCCCCAACTTTAGATCAATTATCGCGCAATCAAAAGTGTAGCTAGCGATTAGGTTTATGGCATTGGGGAAGGAGTTCGCAACAAATACTTTCCCATACTTGGAAAGGCTTTTAGTAAGAAAAGCAGAAAAATTTTCATCATCCTCTACGATAAGAAAGTTCATCATTCTCCTTTTTGACGGTTAGCGTCAAGGGAGGATTTTGTATCACAGTGAGTGCAATTATTATTCATAAAAGGTGCAACGTGAATTCATTTCAGGGGTTTAAAAATTGTTCGGAAAATTTTACTTGATCGCATAACCATTTGAAAAAGTTACACGGGGATCGAAAAAATCATGTGAATTCGTTCTTGGCACCAAACTTGAAATTACTTGGCCGTGAAACAATCCACGGGGAAAAATATGTTAAATAAAAATCGTATCAAAATTGTATCTCTCGATTCGCTAATGAGTAGAAGTGAGTTAATAAAAAAATCCTCGCAAAATTTTATCGAGAAATCACATAAACTCTTAGGAGTTTTCAGTGATAGTGATCTTGAGTTTGCTAGAAAGTGCAAAGAATTCCTCCCTGCTCATGAATGCGCTGTGGTTCATTTACGATTCTGGGAAAACCTAAATTTCTCAGAAATCGCTCAAATAATAAAAATATCAGAGAAACTAGTAAAGCAAATTTTTGAGAATGCCATTAATCGATTAAAATTGATTTATCAAAATTCAGAGATTGAGAATAACAATAATCAACCCCCAAAATATATCAAGTCGTTTTCCAAGTTGCCATCAAAACACAAAAATAAAGTCCAAAAGATTAATAACCTCGCATTATTCAATCTTAATTCAAAATTAAATACCAACTTTAAATTTGGATAATCTTAAGAAGTTATACTGACATTTTTGGATCGCACTCAGTCAATCAATATAATCAAAAAATAATTATTTATTTTAAGTAGTGCTTTGAGATTGCAGTAAATTTCATTGCTCTCGAATACAGCGCATTCATTTATGAATTAGGAGGAACTTATGTAGCTTGTTTTTCTAATGTTAAGAATCGTTTAAGCAAGTTGTTCGTAAAGAAATTGAAACAATTAAAAACAACAACGGAGAACTTTTAATGCAAACATTACAAATGGCCCAAATTCAGGTGCAAACCACGAAACGATCTGAGATGTTTTATCTCTGGTGGTATGACAAAAATACAAATAAAAAATTTTGTGCGGGGCGTGCATTCTATTCAGATGCTCAAGGTGATTTTAGTTTATTTATCAACCTACTTGAAAGCGGAAATAAGTCCGCAAAAAGAGATGAATATTACTTACGACCTACTGAGACAACCAATGATTTGGTTTACTTTCGTCTGGAGAAAGTCGTTCACAAAAATGATCGCACTCACAGGTTTTGTATCGGTGAAGGTTTTCAAAGCAAAATGACGAACGGTGATATCCACATTCACATTGAGCCATTAACTGGTTTTAATAAAAAACTAATTTTGAGTCTCAATGAAAAAAAGGAGCAAATACATGCTTAAGAAACACACGAAAACATTCCTCGTTCTAACTTTCTTTGCCTGCTTTCTATGTCTCATGCCAGAACATTCGTTCGCCCAGAGCGCAGGATTTGATAGCAAGGTTAACAGTCTTACTAACTTGATCGTCGGTAAAATTCTTCCCGCAGTTGCGGTGTTTGGTTTGATCTATGCGGCCATTTTGGCGGCCGCTGGTGATGAGAGCAGTAAACGAAGAATGGTGCTCGTTATCATTGCATCAATTGTAGGAATTCTTGCCAAATTTATCGTCCCAATGTTCCAGGGAGTTGTTTAGTGCAAGAGTTAGAAACATCAGTAGTTCATCGTCACTTAGATACGAAGCTAAAAATTGCGGGAATTGAAGCGCTGGATTTACTTGTGGCGCTAACGATTTCAGCTTTCATGGGATTTTTCTTTGAAGGTGGAATTTTGGGAATCATATTTATTTTATGTGTGCCACTCTTATTTTTATCGACTTTGGTTTTAGTTAAGCGAAATAAGCCAGAAGGATTTTTGAAAGATTTTATTCGCTTCACAATGCTTAGGGGATTTTACAGCGCATCAAGTCCTTTATCTAAATTAGAAAATAGACGGATGCCTGTAACTTTTGGAGGAGAGATTGAATAAAGATTCAGCAGAATATTTGGCAAGTAGAATAAGTAGCAGTTTGTATGATCTAGGGCAGATTGGCGAACAGATGGATCTATGTTTGGATAATGGATCGGTCTGTGAAATTGATGAACTACTTCCTGAGATTGATTTTGAAGTGAGATGTTTACAAAACTTGATCGCAAACTACAGAGAAAAATATGTCTAACGATCAAAAATTTGTAAGTCTTGGAGAGCATCTTCCATTATGGCAATTTGATGAAAATTTTTTGGTCTTTGATGATGGAAGTCTTGGTGCTGGTTTTTCGCTTAAAGGCCTGGACATCAGTACTGCAACCAATGAAGTTATTAATGGAGCTGTCTCAAGTGTAGTAAATTTATTAAATTC
This sequence comes from Bacteriovoracaceae bacterium, assembly GCA_029865945.1. Lineage (GTDB taxonomy): Bacteria > Bdellovibrionota > Bacteriovoracia > Bacteriovoracales > Bacteriovoracaceae > JARXAH01. The sequence goes on from JARXAH010000056.1 coordinate 11,189, forward strand.
ACTTGATGAGGGATGCAAGTTACAATTCCATTATAAGATTTCCCCCGATGTCTCTTCCGTAATTGCAGATCATGAACGTCAGGTAGTTGATGTGAGTGATGACGTTCGCCCAGTTATCGATTCGAGGTTAAGTTTTTTGAAACACAACATGGAGCTTGGAAATTTCTACCAACAAGAAATTTACCTCTTTGTACGGAGTCGTGGTTTTGCTTACAAGCGTCCAGGATTTTTTGCAAAGAAAATTAAATTTTCCCAAATCTTGGATGTAGATTTCAAAAAGCACCGTGATAATTTCCAGAAGACTGTTTCTCAAGTAGGAGAGCATTTGGGCAGCATGCAAGTGAGTGCCAAGGCCCTAAGCTCTAAAGAATGGTACAAGTTAATTTTTGAGTATTTTAATTTTGAGCGCTCCATGACGACGGGTGTGCCGGCCATGCATATTGAAAATGATGGCCTTCATGAAAGTTTGGTAGAACAGCTAATTTTGAGTGATTTTTTTATTCAACAAGACGCACTGTATTCAGGAGATACGTATTTTAAGGTAATCAACCTTGGACTTATGCCGCAAAGTACCGTGGCCGCTATGTCGGAGCGGTTAAGTAAAATGGCGTTTCATTACTGGATTAATCAGACGATTGAGATAGGGAGTCAGAAAAAAGAAATTGAGATGCTTCAGCTTAAAAGGCGGATGGCCCATTCTATGGCCGCAGGGGCAAAAAATGTTTCAGACTTGGAATCAGAATCGAAGCTCACCAATTTAGAAGGTTTACTTGCGGAACTCATTGGAGGAAATGAGAAAGTTTTGACCATGGGTCTTTCTCTCATTATTTGGGATAAAGATAATGCGGAGCTTAGGCGTAAAACTGATCTCGTTCTTCGTGAACTTAGGGCCATGAATCAAATGGAAGGAATTGCGGAAACACTCGCCAATTTTGATTCCTTTATTAAATCTTGGCCTGGCTCTTGTGAAAGTTATCGCTCAAAAAAAGTGAAGACCTCAAATGCGTCGCATTTACTACCTATCTTTGCTAATTGGAGTGGGAATGATCGGCCAGTATGCTTATTTCCGACGAAGGATTTTACACCCTTTGCGATTGATCCCTTTGCGCCAGAACTTCCTAATTGGAATGGGCTCGTAATTGGCGGAAGTGGTAGTGGGAAATCGTTTACGCTGGGCCAAATTATGCTTCAGTTTGCAACCCAATCTCCTGCACCCAAAATTGTCTTTGTGGATAATGGACGGTCTAGTGAAAACTTGGTGCGCGTTTTCGGGGGTGAGTTCATTGACGTCTCAATTAGCTCAGGGATTTGTTTAAATCCTTTTGAGTTAAGTAAAGATGAAAAAACTCCATCCACTTTAAAAATTAAATCGATCCTTGCAGTTTTGGAACTTATTTTTAAAGACGAGCAAAAAGATTTTTTGCCCAAACGCGAGAAGGCATTACTCGAAGAATGTGTCACAAGACTGTACGGAATTTGCAAAAGTACTCCGACTCTTAGTGATTTGAAAAACATGTTGGATCGGCATCAAGATGGTACATTGAAAAAGTATGGTGACATTTTATTTTCATGGACGGGTGATTCGGCCTTCGGAAAAATTTTAGACGGCCAATCAAACATTAGTTTGCAAAAAAATGTTACGGCCATTGAAGTAAAAGGCCTAGATGATTTTCCCGACCTAAAAGATGTCTTCATGTTACTCATTACTGGATTTGTGCAAAGGGAAGCAGAAAGTGATCTATCTTCTCCATATGTGCTTGTGTGTGATGAGGCGCATCGACTTTTCAAGACACCATCAACTAGGGATTACATACTTTATTGCTACCGAGTATTTAGGAAGTATAATTGTTCCATTTTTTGTATCACCCAAAATCACAAGGATTTTTTAAGTATCCCTGAAGTTGCCGATGCCATTTTTCCTAATACGACACATGTATTCATTTTGAGGCAAAGGAAAATTGATTGGGAAGATTTTCAAAAGACTTTTGATTTTAATGAAGCGGAAATCAATGCTATCAAAAATCTTAGAATTAAGAAAAGAGAATTTTCTGAAGTCTTTTACATGCAAGATGAAAGGAGGGCCATTCTTAAAATTATCCCAGATCCTTTGAGCTACTGGATTTGCACTAGCGATGGCAGTGATAAGGCGAAAATTGAAGAAATGAAACGATCTCATCCGGACCTATCGTTAGTTGAAGTATTGCAAAAACTGAGTGATGAAAGTGCCGATGCTTAAGAGGTGGATAGTTGTCGCAAGTATTTGTCTTTTATTTTTATCGCCAAAATCTCACGCACAATTTAGTGATGGAAGTGGATGGGCCAATTATGTATATTTGGTAAAAATTTATGCTGAAAACATAAGGCGCTACTACCAACTTAAAGAAATGATTGAGCAGGCGCATAGAGCAGATCAATATCTCCGTGTATTAAATGAAGGATTAAATAATGCCACTGGATTAATTGGAGTACTGCCTATTCGTGATGAGAAAATTCTAGGACAAATCAGAGATTTTCAATCGGCACTCACAAAAGTTGAGGAAATTTACGGCATGATTCCAAAAAGTAGAGATGAAGCGCTTCAAAAACTACACGATTTAACCATTGCTGAAAGTTTGAAACTATCAAATGCGTCAAAGGATTATGCTGAAAAACAAGAGAAGAACGCAGAGCGGGTATTTATTCAAAGTGCATCGGCATCACCAAAAGGAGCGGAACGCATGAATGCCCAAACAAGTGCCCAGATTTTGCATTCTCTTGGCCAACTTCTTAGGCTTAACGGCCAAATGCTGAAATTGCAGAGCGAATCATTCGCATTAACTAACAAGGAAGAAAAAGATTCTTCTGAAAATTTTAACAAAACTAAAAAGGATTTAGGAAAAGCAATGAATCAACTAAAACCAAGTTATAGTTTCATGAGGTTTTGAGAGTGTCTGAACAACAAAGTTCAGTCAAAGAAAGTGATAAAAAATTAATTTGTTTATATTGCCGCACGTCCTGTTCAAGTCAAGAAAAAGGACTTGACGCCCAGGTGAGAGCATTGAGAAGGTATTGCCAAGAGCGCGGGATTACGAATTATGTAATTTATGAAGATGACGGTATTTCAGGGACAAAGGATTCTAGGCCAGCATTAAATAAAATGATGCAAGAAGTGCATGCTGGAAGAGTAGAGAAAGTAATTGTATATTCGTTTAGTCGATACGCGAGATCGACTACTCATTTACTAAGTGCTCTTACCATTTTTAAAAAATTAGGTGTGGGATTTTTAAGTATTTCTGAAAATATTGATACCAATACTCCGCTTGGAATGGCGATGTTTGGGATTATATCGAGTTTAAGTCAGCTTGAAAGGGACTTAATTTCTGAACGCGTCCGAAATGGACTTCGCGCCGCTAAAGAAAGAGGAGTTAAAGTTGGAAGGAAAAAAACTCGGCCATCACATCTTATTCGCACTCTTCGAAAATCTGGCCTTACTTACAAAGCGATAGCAGCAATAACCAAAGTAAGCCAAGGTGCAATCGCAACAGAATTAAAAGAGTGGCAGCAAGAAAAAACTGAAGGAAAAGAGCAGATATTTCCCAATGATATTCCTGCTGATGTTCCAAAAATCATTACTACAGAAGTGCCGAATATTGAACCAGATCCATCTGTTGCCATGGAAGTTAGATATCGTTCAGGCGAATTAACTGCTTGATTGAGTGGCTTCCGCAGGTTTGCCGTGAACTCAATGGCGAGATGAGTAAGGTCTACTGGATTTTAATTCTACCAGTGATTGTATTTTTGCTGGTTCTTGAAATCATGAAATCGGGAAGCCAAATTCCTGATGGTGGAAAAATTTTAATTCGTTCCGTGATTTCAATTCTACTTTTGGTTTCTTTTAAAGAAACAATCAATCTAATTGCATTCATGGGAGACGGAATCGCTTCAAGAATAGACGGCCTAGCGCAGATGACAAAGCTCATGGACGTGTTTTCGAATAACTTTTCTAGAGACGCACCGTCATTGTATAAAATTCGCGAACTGTTTATTTTTCTACTAAATTTTTTGTCGTATTTCTTGGCCTACTTTGGAATTTTCATTTCTGAAGCGCTCATCCATTTTACTTGGTCAATTTTGTATGTGTGCGCACCACTCATGATCTTGTGCTATATCCCGGAGCAGACGTCACATGTATGTAAAAATTTGTACAAGGGATTACTGACGGTGATTTCGTGGAAGCTAATTTGGTCGATCCTCGGTGTCTTGCTTCTAAAATTAGCAGTCGAGAAGACAACTGAAAATAGTGAAAACTTAATTACGACGGCCGTAATTAATCTTTGTATTGCGATGAGTATTTTACTTGTTCCATTTTTTTCTAAATCACTAATTGGTGACGGTGTAGCAGGCTTCGCAGCTGGTGTGGCCGGAGTAGCAGGAATGAGTGCCATGAAAGTGGCCAAACGAACAATCCAAGCACCCATTCAAAAAACGCAAAATTGGGCGAGAGAAAAATTTGGAAGCAATTCTAGGCATGAACCCAATCAAAAATTTACTAGAAACCCTTCAAACGGGAGGGAGCAAAAGCAAAAAACCAAAAACTAAAGGAGAAAAATGTCCCAACCAGAAACAAAGTACGTTCAGCATGTCTCAAGTATTTATGGAAATGTAAAATTTCTAACCAAAATCCTGTCCATCCTCGTTATTTCCAACATGATTTTAATTTTCATGATCGCAAGTTCTTACTTAGGAAATACCACGGTTATTATGGAGAAAAATGGTGAACTCTTAAGCTTCAAAGGAGAGAAAAGAAAAGTTGAAACTACCACTAGTGAAATTAAGCAGGTGGCCGAAAACTTTATCAAAAGGAGGTACGAGTGGGAAAAATTTGATTTGGAAATTAAGTTAAGCAGTTTGTCATCTATCGTAACCTCAGGCCTTAAATCCAAAATTGATGAAGACCTTCGTAAGGAAATGGAGAGCTTCAAAGCGATTTCACAGTATGTGGGAAAAATTGATTTAACAATTGGCGCCAATGGTGAGGTACTCGGAAAGTTTGATAAGATTTTGAGGTTGACTACGAGGCCTAAGGATAATGCAGATCAAATCTCTAGCATGCCTGAGAAAATTCCCCTCCTATCTGAAACGCAAATTGAATTGAAAATTGTAAGAGGAGCGGCGACGGAAGATAATCCCTTGGGCCTATACATAAATTCGGTGACCGAATATGGCACTCACTAAATTAGTGTTGGTGTGTTTTGTAATGGGTAGCGTAAATGTTTATGCCAAGAGAAAAGAAATCAGAGAAGTTTTTACTAACGATCATGAAATGAAAGCGATTAACTTAACCATGGGGAGGTCTACGGTACTGAGCTTTAATGATAAACCAGTTAAAGTTGTGGCCGGCAATTCCAATTATTTCAACATTGAGTACGTGGGAACTGATCTAACGATCCAACCACTTGCGAAGGTGGAAACAAACTTGTTTATTTATACTCAAAGTAAAAACAAGTATGGATTTCATCTGAAAGTTGGGGCGCTACAAAATTACGACGACATGGTTTATGTGAGGTGGAAAGGATCTGGTCCAGGAATTGATGCAATTAAAAGTGCAGTTGATGTAGGAACTCCGCCAGTAGCGTTTTCACCATTCACATTTAAGTTTGGAAAAGTGGAAATTGTTGCCAAGAATTTAATTCACTTAAGAGGAACGAAAACCTATGCGCTGGATTTTGATGTCAAAAATAAGGATTCCAAAAGTTTGAAATTAAAATCGCTTCAAGTTTTTGTATCCCAAAAAGAACAGCGACTTTTAGGACAGCAAGTTGTTTTTGAGAAAGATTCCATTTTGATGTACGACCAAAGTCGCGGACGTCTATTTTTTCCAAGTGAGAAAGTTTCCGGAATTAAATTTATTGTGCAATTTGGTAAAATTACAAGGAAGAAGAGCATATTAAAAAAATATCTCTAAGTGCGTTTAAAGCTAGTGTCGTCCATAAAATTGCAGCATACTTTTTTGAGCTTGAGGGAGACAAGAAGACACTAAAGAAGCGCAACATAAAATGGTTGTTATTTTTTATATTTGTTTTTGTTATGTGCTTTCAAATTTTCAATGTGGAAGATGACTCAAATTTAGGGAGGAGTTATCATTCGCTATTTGATGGGGGAACTTCAGTCACTAATACAAATTCAAGTGAGCAAAAAAGTAGTGATACGGTCAAGGTTCCAGATGGCGAAAATAATTCCAATGAAAAAAAGAGGAAACAAAAAAAGAGTGGTAGTTATCAAAAGTCGTTTCAAATTCTCTACAGCGCCAAGCAGGTTATTGAACGAGGTGCCGAGAGTGATGTAACTTCGAATGTAATTCCGAGTGGTACAAATTTCATTGGTAAGCTATTGGACGGCATTGATTCCAGAAATCCCTCTTCTTTTGCAAGGGTTACTCTGCCTTATGGAATTCAGCATTCGAAGGGTGGAAGTATTCCTAAAAACTCTAGCTTGCTTGGACAGGTAAGTGCCGGTGGTGACAGTGAGAAAATTTTCATTAAATTTTTTAAAGTCATCTTCCCCAATGGAGAAGAGTATAAAATTGATGCTCAGGCATTGAGTTCAAATGATTACTCACCAGGAATTGTAGGTGTAACTCACAGTAATGCTGATACCCGTCTGGCCGCTACTGTTGCGCTCACCATGGTATCGGCCGCGGCGGATGTTCTTACTCAAAGAACTATTATCGGTGCAGGTATGCCAATGGGAATTGGTGTTAGTCAACCGGAGGCCACTACTAAGAACGCTGTCTTGCAAGGTGTCTCGCAACTATCCAAAGAAGAAGCGCAACGAAAGGCCCAAGGTGCGCAAAACGCGGAAAGCTACATCACTGCAAATTCTGATACCGATTTAATTGTGAGTTTACTTTCCCCATTTAATTTAGAGAGAGGTAATTAATGAACAAACCTGCAAAGGAAAATAAACTACTCGATGTATTCATCTCTGCATCAGAAAATGTTGGTAAAATAGCAAAACATGGATACAAAAGTAAATTTTACTGCAAAGTGGAAAATATCGCTCTCATTTTGGTGATGTCGGTCTGTTTGGCGATCTTTGTTGAGCAACATAAATTTGGTTTTATATTTGATTTTTTATCGTTAGGGTTTTTATTTAGACCGCTTTGCCACCTGCTTAATCATTTAAGTTTCAAATTCATTTTGTTTTTGTCACTTACTTTTATGATGGCCATTTTTACATTCTTCTACGGACTAATTCCTTTTCGATTATTTAAAAAATACCAAAAAGGCATTGATCATTTAGATTTAAACAGTGGACTAGGTAATCGTCCAAAACTTTTGGAAGTAACTAAGCTTGATGAAAATCGAACCAAGATTTTACTTTTGAGTACAGGAGTTGGTGAAGAAAGATACAAATCCAAAGTTGATGACTTGCGGGCATCAGTGGGACTTAGAGTCGAGGCAGTGAAGTTTTGTGACAAAGATAGTACGCTCATGGAAATTTTTTTTGCGAAGCGGCTACTTGAGAATTTGGTTTGGTATAAGGATTTAGTGGGAACTATTAAACGGCCTTATTCATTCGTTGTTGGTAAATCCCAAACGGAAGTTGTAGTTGAATCCTTAGAAGATGTTCCGCACTACTTGGTTGCTGGTAGTACCAACGGCTGTAAATCTGTTGCTTTTAAAAGCATGATGCTCGGGCTTCTTGAATCATCCGTGAAACTTCAGGTCTTCTTATTTGATTTTAAAAGAGTGGAGGTAAATGAATTTGCGCCGCTCCCTAACGTTACAATTGTGAAGGAGCCAAATTACGCGCAGTTTATTTTGGAGAACTTAGAAAGGGAGATGGATCGACGCTATTCAATTTTGGAACGTGATGGATTTAAAAGTATTGATCCAACTCGCGATAACCTAAACCGTATCGTAGTGGGGATCGATGAGTGTACAGATTTAACCGGAAAAGTTCCCAAATCTAATCCTCAATATTCTGTTATGGAGCGCTCCAGAAATAGCCTAGATCACCTGGCCAGAAAAGCACGTGCGTGTGGGATTCATCTCATTTTTGCAACCCAAAAAATTGACAGTCACTCGATGGATACAAGGGTTCAAGAGAACGTCGAAGGGAGACTTGCTCTACGTATGAATACGATAGAGAACTCCGTTCGAGTGTTGCAAAATGCTATGGCGAACAAACTACCATCAGTTCCAGGACGTGCGATTTGGAAACGGGGAGCAAATTACACTGAACTTCAGTGTCCGTATATTACCGACGAAGAATTACGAAGCAGAATCGCGGCCATGGTGAATAGTAAAAAATTTGCTGACGTGACAAATTTAGTGATTAAGCGGCCACATGCGAAGGTAAAAATTGTAACACCAACATTTACAGTGGATGATGAAATTGAAGTCGAAACTTGAACTTAAGAAAAGAGATTTGTCTCTTTTTTCGTATTTGCACAGTTGCAAGATCGCGTCCACAAATCAAATTAATCGAGATCAGTTTAAAAGAAGTTTGGTGACCACTCGGAAACGGCTGGCGAAGTTGCGTGAGCACGGATTAATTGATCATGTATTTAAGGGCATTGAAAATTCAAAACCCAATGCTTATTCGTTAACTCCCGCCGGGTTTGGATATTTGAAAAAATATTA
>JARXAH010000082.1 GCA_029865945.1 Bacteriovoracaceae bacterium
AAGAGACTTCACTCTAGTATTGGCTATGTGCCACCAGAAGAATTTGAAGAACTTTTATTAACAAAATACAAAGGGGAAGAGCCACCTCGGCCAACGTTTACACTTTAACTACATCGATTCCATTTAAACGACCGCACTCCAGTAGCTCTTATATTTTCTAGCTTTCTAGTTTTGCAAACAACTAAGGAATTATTTACCTAGGTGAAATTTGTCGTAGTTAAAACCAACCTAAATTATTAAGGCCGCCTAGCATAAAGTAAGATTTTCTTAGTGTAAGGGAATAAATTTGAAACATTGTCAAAAGATGTTAAGAATGCAGAGGTTTCAAATTTGGAGCTATAAAAATTACTTCGGTTATTGAGGATGGAGTAAGATTCGATGAATGAAGGAACTCAAGATACTATTTTTACCCAAGAGTCATGTTGTGCGAAGGTATTTTATTCCCGTTTATCTTTAAATTGAAAATAATGTAATATTTATTTATGAAGATTTGTTTAGCTTTTTTTCTTGTTTTTTCTTTAAATTTTTATTTGTTTGCATCTGAATGTGACCTTTTTTTACATAAAATGGTTCCGTTGGACATTAGTCAGTACTCTAAACTAAAAGAAGATTTATCCTCGATTTATCATGATAAAATAACAAAGACATACATTGTCGTTCAAAAATCAGAAGGGCGTTACTCACTTAGTCAGTACGATGAATCGGGTTTTCAAGCGCTAACAGAAAGTTACTTTTATTATAGTGTTCCTGAGTATTTTGCAAGAGCTCAACTGAATTATAATTATACTGACAAAGAAACTTATCTTTTTATGAATCTAAGCCTCAGAAAACAAGACGAAAATTCAAGGTCTACTTTTATGTTCGGTTCACAAGTATTCAATATATTCTTAGATTATTTTGCTGGTAAATTTAATGGAATTGAGGCCGATTGGACTTTTGGAGATAATTTGAAAACCTTCAAAGAGGAGGTCTCGCGAGGTAAATCATTTGAGGCAGCTGCAAAAGAAACTTGGACAGGAAGACAAGCGTCAGCTGCTGGATACACTGAAGTTCAAATTAAAGAAGTAGAGTATGCAAATAACAATCAAGCGGTGATAAAAAGTGTCGAAGCAATTTTTAGAAAACCAGATTTAACGAAACCATCAGCAGACTAACGCTGTATTGTTTCTGCTATAACTTTCCATAGAGAATCTTGCGAATAATTGAATGAATGTGTCAGTTACTTAAAACAAGAAAGGTGATAACTGAGGTGATATACAGCTTTGCTTTGCTTCGCTCTGTTCATGTAGGCAAAAGATGCAATGTAAAAAAAATATGAAATTGCGTTAGAATAATTGTATCTACCTACGTCCCTCTGAAAATCTTTTCTAGCTCTTCTTGAGGATTCTTGCCTTGCTTTTGCATTGAAAGAATAAATGATCGGATTCTACAGAATCGCTGTGCTCCCTCAAAAGTTCTGAAGCATCCAGATACTTTTTGTTGAACTTTTGTCATGCGAATATCTCGCTCAGCTTGATTGTTTGTGAATGGTACTCGAGGATCATATAAAAAAAGCAAAATCCAACTTCTTCTCAGAATCAATCGATTTAATAATTGCCTTGGATATCCTTGAGCAATCCTTCCCCTTTTTTTATTTCGTAGAACATTTAAAGGGGATTCAATCTCGGCCTCCTTCAGTATTTTTGAGTATGTTGATTCAATTTTACGAATTTGTGGCCAAGTGAGAATTCCATCCTGTTTATTTCTTAGCTTGTTTGCATAGAGAAATAATTTTTTAAGTTTCAATGCCCATTTTTGATTATAATCTTCGGCCGCTTTGATTAATTCCCTTTGTAAATGAGCATGGCAAAATGCATGAATGACATCATAAGCTGCATAAGGGGCCCAAAAATCGTGACATAATATAGAATTATAGCGAGGCAAAATTCCCATGGCATCAATGGCCTCACTTCCTCTCGTCATGTGTGGCATCATTAATACTGTGCGATCATTTGATAGGCTATGAATCCAGGCGTTGGTCTTATTAATGTTGATTCCCGTCTCATCACCATGCAGCACTTCAGATTTTATTAAATCAAGTTTTGCTTCTTGTTCCCAAAATGCAAGTTTTTCAAAACATTCTTTATTGAAATTTTCAATCGATCTCTGCGAGACTGGTAAATTTAATTTAGTTGCAAAAAAATCACTCGCTCTTTTTTGAGGCACAAATTGAACATTCGTCAAATCAACCGCCATCGCCTTAACGGATGTACCGAATTGGCAAGGAGCATTTACACCGATAGGTAGCTCGGCCGATTGCATATTACCGCACTGACAAAGCTTATGCTCTGCTTGATGCTCAGTTACGATAACTTTTACTTCAATATCAAAGACCTGATGCTTGGTTATATGATGACATTTAGTATTGCTCAATCTTCTGTCACAAGTTTTACAAATATCCACTGCATGGAAAATAATTTTATCGGGTATTGGAACTTGTTTTAAAGATTTTCCTTTATGACCTTTTTGTCCGCCTTTCTTCTTTTTCTTCTTTTTTTTATCTGGATCTGGTTTTTGGCGGAAAGGATCTTGGGAAGGAGAGAGGCTAGAATTTCGAGAAGTTGCTTTTACACCAATCGCAGCTATTAAAACTCGGAATAGTGAGAATAGTGACTCGAATAAAAAAACAGATTCTTGAGGAAGAATACTTCTCTGACTCTCAAATTTATTTGTTAAGAGGGATAGTTCATTTTCAATGCTGATACGTTTTGTATTTGTCACTCACAAAGAGTACATGGGAAAAAACTGGCCGAATAGGCCTCGCAATAAATATTTTCAAATTATTTTTATACTAGGGACGTAGGTAGATACAAATTTTCAAGGAATTTTCTTTATAGTCTATAAAGATGCGGGATGGAGTAAAGAAAAACTAGGGTATTTAACTCGGCCACTTAGTTCCAAAATCATTAAATCTAGAAATCGTTGCCTTTCTTTTTATGTTCATCTTTTTTAGGAATCTGTAGGACCAAGGAAGGCGTACTTCCCTTGAAGTGTCTTGAAATTGACGAAGCAAATAGCTTCGCAAGCCTGCTATGACAGCGATAGTTATCGAACATTACTGATCACGTATTTTCTAAGTTGTTTTATTATACCCTTCCAATTTTTGATTAATTTTGTTATTATTGGAAGGGTATAAGAAAAGAAAAAAGGAATTTTTTTATGTCTCATATTAGAAAAAGATTTCTCCTTGATCTAATTGTCGCACGTTTGAAAATATCACCGATTGTTGCCATCCAAGGAGCAAGGCAAACAGGCAAAAGTTTGCTCGCAAGGGAGCTTATTAAGGAAAAAGTAAAGGCCATGTCCTACCGTACGCTAGATAAAAAATCAGATCGTGATTTTGCAAAAAATAACCCCGATTCTTTTTTGGCCCAAGTTTCTTCCAATGAACTTATGGTGATTGATGAAGTTCAAAAAGCTCCTGACTTGTTCGATGCACTCAAGGCCTCTGTTGACGAAAATCGAAGACCTGGAAGATTTTTAATTTTAGGGTCTACCGAGTTTTCAACAATGCAACGCATTCGAGAATCTTTAACTGGCCGGATGAGTCGTATTAGATTGAATCCCTTCTCGATTTCTGAATCTTTGAAAAGAGATAAGTTTCAAGATTGGAACTTCCAAAAAATTGATCAAGAAAAGCAAAAATCATTTCCTTGTAATAGAAATCAATTAATGAAGTATTTGGATAGGGGGGGCATGCCAGGCCATTTTTACATTCGAGAGGACGATGTGAGAAATCAATTGATGCGCGACTGGCTTGAGATGACGGTTCAGAGAGATCTCATGCAAATTCCAAAAATGAAACTTGACCCCGAACTTGCCTTTGCTATATTGGAAAAAATTGCTTCAATTGATACGCCATCAGCAACAGAAATTTCAAAACAATTATCGACGAGTGTAAAAAAAGTACAATTGCATTTGAAGGCTCTCGCATCCTTATTTGTCGTTACTCCTATCGAACCGTATTTAAAGAGCACCGGAAAGACGATATGGTTTCTCGTCGATACCTCTTTTGTTAAGTTATTGGGAGGGAAATTTAAAAGACAACTTCAAACGTGGCTTCTAAATGAATTTTTAGTTTCAAATTCTATGCGAAAAATTCCAAGAAAAATAAATTTTTACCGAAATTCCAAGGGCAGTATGATTGATTTTATTTTGAGTGAGGAAGGATTAATCACAGGGATACAAATATTTGATCGCGAATCTATTTATGATAGAGACTTGAACTTGTTAAGGTCTTTTGGCCAGAAGTTTAAGAAGAGTGCTTTACTCGCCCTTGCAGGTGGAAGACAAGATCACCCAAAAGAAAATCTTTTTGTGCGTCCATGGGAGTGGATGGGGTAATCCATAAAATCAAATGGTGTTTGCAAAATTTGATTTAAAGTTTGAATGAAAATCTGAATCAAATCGTTAATGTAAAACGATGACAGGCAGTAAAATAGAATTTTTTTCAAATAAAGCTAGATAAAAAATACTGACTACATTGACAAATATTTGTATAACTCTATATAACCCACAATCATAGATAAAAAAATTAACGTAGAAATAAAAATAATAATAGAAGTAAAAATAATAATAGAAGTAAAAACAAGCTAAGAGGTAACTCATGAAATTGATCAGATTTTTGTTCGTTCTTTTCTATGTGGTATCTCAAGCTCGAGCTCAAGTAGCTATTTCCTTAACAAATATTGGGCCTAGCTCTTCACCGACAATAGTCCTTCTCATTGAAGCAGTTTTTGGAAAACCAAATCAAGTAGATTTTAGAAAAGTGATCATCGAGGCCAACGACTTCGGAAATAATTCTCACGCTGATCGAATTAAAATTTTTGAGATTAGCGACAAGCTGCCAAATGGTTTTCAAGATATAATTTTTTATCATGGGGATGGAATAAGAAATAATCTGCTAACTCACTACATCGATTTATTTAGCGGCTCTCAAGTTCCTAGTCCTATCCCAAATAATGAATACGGGGTTTTTAAATTTGATGGTCACCCAAACTATTTAGTTTTTCAAAAAGAAAATTCTAGAAAATTACGTAAGCTATTTAAGGAAATCGACAAAATTATAGGCTATAAAGGCAGCGATATTCAGAAAAAATTCTATCAAGAGGCCCTAAACTTAGCTAGAAGAGAGATCCAAAATTAGTTTGTTCACATCCTCGCCAGTACTTTAGCATTCTGTGCGTTTGTTAACCCGGCGTGAAATTGTCACCCTTTCATGCAGGCGACTTTCGATTTCATTGTAGGGCCTAGCTATAAAAAAAGATGCATAGTTTGACCTTGTGAAAACTCATTACAACCCTGTAGTGTGATAAATAAATAATTCTCAATTGAAAACAAAATCTTGAATTTGCGGCAGTTGACAAAAAAGCGGAATTAGAATGAACAACTTTTTTTCATTTGTTCAAAGTGAGATTTAATAATTTCTTATCAGCAAACTTCTGATCTACAAAATTGTATTATTCTTAGTGTCTTTTACTCAAATAATTTGCCTGGGTAAAATAATCTCTTTATCCGCACTGCTCTATAAATGAAGAGAAAGGGGAGTAACGAAAGCAAAAGTATTTTTCGTAATTTATAAAGATACTGATTTTTAGAATAATGATTTATTGAAAAAACATAAATTCCTTAAGGTAGTACTTGAGTTAGTTGCTCGTTTTTGTCTCTCCACAAGGAATATATTTCCTTTAGTTATCTGCGTTCATTTTACGTGTTTTAATTAGGGTTATGCTTAAACAATTATCTGTCTTAATAGCACTAACAATTATCTTGTTAAATCCTTTTGAAAATGCATCGGCAAAAGAACCTAATCCCTATCGTACAATTCTTGAAAGAAAACTAGGAGTATTAGAGAGATTCCCTGAATTGAAACTACTTCTAATGGATTATGCCGACAGTTATGATGCTAATTGGGAAAGCTGGAGTTTAATGATTTATGGTAAAGTTGATATAACTTTTGCTGATTTTGATATTGTACTAAAAAACTTTTCTGATCCAATTAAAAATAGAGATTTTTTAAAGGAAATACGTCGATCTATTAATTTGATTGAGCAATCAATTGATAAGGATCAATTGAATCGAATCTCCCAACATTTGAAAGATTTTGAGACGGCTGCTAGCATTGGAAACTTAACATTAGAGCAATATCGTAATTGGTTTTATTTTTATGGCGAATTTATGAATGCAAAAAACTTACATGATAATTATTTGCCGTTTTCTAGGCAAAACCCTGGTTCTATATATTCGGCTCTTGAGAAGTGGTTAAATGATGAACTTCCAGGTTCTCGGGATTTCAAGGGAACATTAGCCATGTATGATGTTCATGTATACGGCGATATAACATTTCCCTATGTAAAAATGAAAGTTGTAGAGGAAGGTTTTGTCACGTTTTTAGAGTATTCTTTTCTTAGTTTTGAAAAATTATTAAATAGATCTTCTGATTTAGATAAACAAAAAACTGGAAATTTAGCTTGGCCTCACTTAATAAGTTGGTACACAACAAGACAACTATCTATTGAAGATATTATTGAATTAACTCTACTAAATATTGCTCCTGCGGGTTTACTTACTGAAACTGAGCTTATTGATGGTACAGTTTTTTTTCCGCGAGAATTTTTGAGTCACGATGATTTTACTCACAAATTATTTATTTCAAACCGAGGTGACTTGATGGTTGATAACGGACAATCAGTTAGCGAAACTCTTTGGAAAAATGTTAGAAACTCAGAAATTTTAACTCAGATCTATCAAACAACCATTTCATTAAAAGATCCCATAGGAGGAGAAAGAGAATATTTCGAAACTATCGGAAAATTTTTTCCTTGGATGTATGGTCTGCATGACAGGGCCGCATTTATTATTGGGGTAAATGAGAAAAACAATGATGGAATGCTTAGTATTTTCTCTCGAAACCAAGATGGTGACTATAGAAAGGAGCTAAAAATTATGCTACAAAACCCACATTATTTTGGATCCAGTAAGGCTTGGGAATTTATAAATTTACCTAGTGGAGTAGGTCCATTCAATATTTTTAGTGATTCTCAGGTTCAAATTATTTTAGATAGTGCGGATTTACATGTTAAGCTAATGACGCAAAAATCGGTTCAATGTACTGCAGGATATTGCTTACATTGTGTTACAAAATAATGATCTGCTGGAAATTAAGTCCTGCAAACTTGTAAGAGATTTCAGCATTTGTCAGAATTGACCCCAGATTTGTGTGTTATGAGACCTCCTTCAATATCTGAAAATAAATAATTAACCATATTTTTCATAATAAATTTTTTTGTTGAAATTAATGAACCATCTCCACTGCTAATACTTATATGTCTGCAGTGCACGTCTCGAGATGGAGATCCTGTGACGTGTTTTCATCTGATATGGTCGCAGTTTTACCTTCTTCGATTTCTCTTTCTTGAGATGCCTTAGAAATAACCAGCGAAACAGGAATATTTTTAACAACAGTGAGAGATGCATAGTACTCAATTCTCTTATTGGAAAATGTTGCAACGGCCACTTTATTTAAGTCCCCCTCAAGATTACCAAGGAGTAAAACTTCCTTGGCTGAGCTTCTGTCATTGATGCTACCTCTCATGTTGCCAAGTTTAGTTTTGACACTAAGTGAATTATTCGAATTGTCATATTCAAAAAAACGATAAAACATTCCCAGGCGAAAGACCGGCCATAAGCCAGATGTTTCATCATGGATTAAGATAAACTCGCCACTACAGCTAAAAGTAAAGGATTTAGCTCTTATTGATGAGCTGCTTATGGCAGCGAGAAAAATCATAGAATAGAATTTTATGTTCACCGTTTATCTCTCTTTTGTATTATTCATGATTAAAAAGTAATTCAGTAATTTAGAACAATCTTTAGCCATGATAGTTTGAGATGTAAACTGATAAATGAGATCATGAAAAATTACACAGTTCCCTCTCGTCGATCAATTCCCAATCTCACTTTATTATTCTCCTGTTTCTTCTTCAACGGAAACACTCATTTTCATACTCAATTGAAAAAAACGTGGTTCATTGCTATATACCGCCCATAGGAGGTTTTATGAATTTTTTTAAAACAATTTTTTTAGTCAAGTTTAAATTTTTTGTTCTTTTAGGTTTTTCACTTTCTGCCATGGCAACGGCCACAGATTATTCAGATGAAGATGCAAGTATGAATCTTGATTCAAGCGAAGTAAAAACTGGATGGATAAGAGAAGTCGCCTGTAATCAACCTAGCGGCCTAGGATACCTTGTTTTGGAATCAAAGAAGAAAAAAATCTATACTTCTGAATGGATGAGAGTGAATTCCTTAGACTTATGTAGTTCGCATGGTGGAAGCAAGATGAGTAAGCTAGCGAGTATTGGATATGATGGAGCTTTATTGGGTAACATTTACACATTTGAAGTCACTTTAACCTACATTCCGCAGTTGAAATGGGCGTGAATTAGTAACAAAATAGCATTGAATTTATGCCAAATATTCCGATTCCGCGACCTCCAAAAAATATAAAATTTGCGACTGTACCAAAGACAATGGCTCTGAAAATAATTTA
>JARXAH010000018.1 GCA_029865945.1 Bacteriovoracaceae bacterium
ATCTTCATCAATTACAAAGAAATTTAAGTGGAGTCGTAGCTTAAGAATTCAAAGTAAATTCATCTTAGAAACGAAAATGTTAGGATATGTGAAAAGCTCGATCCACAAAGGGTTTTATCATTTCGCGACAGCGACTAGTTAATATCGAAACGCCAGTATCGTTATTTAAATAACATTGGAAACGATCACTCTCAACAGTGGTATGACATTCGTAGCTTACAACTTTAAAATTACCAATAAATTGATCTTTAAAATATTTGCAATCAGCCGCTAATAATGAGTTAGCGAAAAAAATAAGTAAGATAGGTAAAGTAAACTTCATAAAATCTCCCAAGTTGATTGGTTATAAGTATTTTTTTATATTCCGCTAGCATTAGTTTTATGACAAGGATTGAACAGGTCTAGGTAATAGTTGGAGTGTGTTTTTTCTCAAGAATTTTTGGCCATAATGAGAATTTTTAGAAACTCATGACTTAATAAGCAAAAATTTGTTTAACTGAGAAATTGGCCGGGATCTCATTTATTCCCGGCCATAATGAATAACAGGCACTTCGTTTTTTAGTGATATGCTTTCATTCGTTCTTTGATTAATTTCTCCAAGTAATGAAAATCACATTTCAGTGCAATTAATGAGAGCTGGACAGGAATCTCAAAGTATTTCAAATTCATGCTCCCAAAGGTCAACGCGCCAATATCTCTAGCTAGACGTATCTCTCGTTGACTATATTTGGCCTAAAATTTGGCTTAGACCATAGCATGGTCTTAAGGTAAAAAATTTGACATACACAAAAAGATATATATACTATTGTGTATGTGGACGATTTACGAACAAAAAAGTGTAGTTAAAGGTATAAGGAAACTTCCCATAGAAGTCTTAAGAAAATATGAAGCCTGGAAGAGAATCGTCGAACTAGAAGGACCCAAAGGCCTTAAGATGATTAAGGGATTTCACGATGAAGTTCTTAAAGGTAAATGGCGAGGTTTTAGATCTTCACGTCTAGGGATCCAGTGGCGCGTTATATATAAGTTGGGTGATGGTTTATTAGAGGTTTATGTTTTTGAAATCAATCCTCATGATTACTAGGAGTAACTTTATGGATAAGAAAAATTTTGTAAAAGCAAAAATCAATGTTCAGATGACTCCTGCAGAGATGTTAAAAACTATTCGGGAGTTGCAAGGGTTAAGCCAACTTGATTTAGCTAAACTCACTGGCATGACTCAATCAAATATTTCAGCTTTAGAGACAGGTACTAAAAATATTGGCCGAGAGCGAGCTTTAGTTTTAGCAAAAGCACTTAAAGTTCACCCCGCAGTTATTTTGTTTCCAGACTTTGATATTGAGCAAGTAGCTTAAATATTGCGCTCAAAAAATTTTAGGAAAAATAGTTCAAAATGGTGCATCGCTATCCCCAGAGAAGAACGCCATTTTAATTCAATCACATTTTGCTGCGATTCAAGTCGATTAGCTGAATTAAAAATGTCCATCCATGAATTTTCTAGAAGGCTCTTGGAAGAATTTGATCAGAGCGAAGGAGACGTGATTTACCAACTTCATACTCAACTTGTTCCTCATATGAAATCCTAATGTTTCATCGGCAATTTTTTCTTAAATTTTCTTCGCTTATGTGAATTTACTCGGGAATGCTGGCTTAGATTAGTACAATGCTGAAATTTGCAAAAGCTGCTGGGAGCTTTATTTTCTCCCAGCTTTGATGTGTGTTAAAAATTTCGATTACTAGTTACAAAAATACGCAATCTTTATAGAAATTAAAGTTTATTGGTGTTGCAGATAACAATCATGCGATAAAGCCCACCATCTAATTCTATTTGCTTCATATCGTTTCCTTTGAGATTAACTTGTCCCAGTTCGTCTGTTTTTGTCATAACTCCATGTCTGTTTGGTGCTGAACGTCGAGCAAATATGAACTTCGCTTCTTGTTGATTATCCCAGCCATTCATCATATCACCAAAAGAAATATAAGACTTTTTGGATTCAACAACCAATTGATCACCATAAAGATTTCCAGAACTTATGTATCCATCAACTTCAGTTCGAATTCGACTTCCAGCAGCTTGAACATTCATTGGGTAAAATCCTGGCGCGGGACTACCATTGATCATTCCTTGCTTCAGTGCGGTTACACTGCAAGTATAGTCCGCGAGAACTGAAGCACTTGCCAAGGCCATCAATGAAACCAGTAAAATCTTCTTCATAATTTTCTCCATTTTTAATCAAAACAATCATGCGTGAGCAAAATCTATCATAGGAATATAATATTATCGATATTGATTTTCTTACATTAACGTACATGTTTTTTTAATGGTTTTTAAGTGATTCTTTCTCAATAATTCTTGGCCCTAGTGAGAATTTTTAGAATTTCAGAACTTTGTGAGGAAAAATATCATTTTTTTAATCGGCCACGACATTGATTTATTCGCGGCCATCAAGAGAGTCGATCGTTGCAAAAAATAGATCCTAACGATTAGTCTCTGTTTAATTGTTTGTGGTTAACTTTCCTTTTGTCCTGTTGAATAAACTTTTCTTGTAAACGTATGAAACACTTTTTACTTTTACACGAAAAATATCAGGTTTGCAGTTAGATCCAAATGAACAGAAGCTGTAATATTTCTTATATGCATACTCATCTGCAAGAAGAGACTTTGCTTTATCCTTGCAAGCATCTAAACCAATATTTTTAAAAACAAATTTTCGATCTTGTTTTGTCGCATCAATTTGGGTTGTATCATTTAATAGTTCAAAATATTCAAGATTTTTTTTTATTTTACATTTTTCAACAGCAAAAGTTGAAATACTTCCTAAGGCCAATACAAGAACCATTAACTTTTTCATAGAACCTCCAACATCTAGTTTGTAAAAATTACCATTTTTCAGCTAATTGCAGACTAAGGCAATGAGTACGATATAATCAATTTATTATGGTTAAATCAACTATCTTTTTCCTTCTATTTATGTACTCTAAATCATTGCAAGCAAGAGAGTATTCTTGGTACAGCTGCGTCCAGCAAAATGATGAAAGTTATAGGTTCTTTTGTTTGAAATCCAGATTTTTGGAAAATAAAAATCATTTTAGAGAAAATGAGCTACGAAGAGCTTTAAAAATATGTATCGAGGATTGCGAAAATAAAAATTTTTATCATTACAAAACAAGCTGCAAAGATACAGTTAAAGCAATAAGGACAATTGCTCCGCTAGGTGGGAAAAGTCTTTTTAGAAAATGTTTAGCAATTTAAACTAATGATTGTGGAGTGGCAGGCACTCAGGTCACCGATTGCTCATCTGTGAATTTTTAAGAAAATTTAATTTTATTCAGTAATTTTGCAAACATACTCATGAAGTCCCATCCTTGATGAATGGGACACGTTTATTTTTTTAGTTGGGATTTGCGGAGTGGATGCAGTGCAAAGTTACTTTTCCGTCATCATGAAAAAAAGCTGTAATGTTAACGTAGATTTCTTTCTGCGAATTCAGGGCATTAACCATATTTGCGTCAACTTGAATATCAGTTTTAAATTTTGTAATAAGACCACGAGGATCACAACTATTCAGGGATGCCTTTTTCGTGCCCAATCCATCAAAACCATAACTTCCTGTGCCTATTTCTTCTACGTCAAAAATGAGATCTAAAAAAACTGCATTCGATTGACCATTCGAGATAACTTCAGGATCTGGTGTAATCAACTGGGCCTTTACAGATTTTACTTTAACATCTCTAGCGACAGTACCCCAATTCCCAGCTAAACATACATTCGAACAAGCAAAAAATAAAAATCCAATCATTAAATTCTTCATAGCTCTCCTTTGAAAAAATTTACAACCGCAAATAGCAAAACTTTTATAAGTCGACTAGTAGCTGATGTCAATTTTTTCTTGGAGAAGCTTCATTGATTATAAAAAGGAAAAGTTTCAATTATGAAGCCAGGAGCTTAGTTTCTCTCAGGCAATATGAGAACCAAACTCTTGCGCTTTTAATTTTCCAGTGCGTCGAACTTAAGGGCGACTGTACTTTGGCACGGCCAAAACCTCGCCCGAAAAGTGCTGTAGCACGATTCGACAATTCGCTCTTATTCTCCTTATTGAATACCAAAAATGCGTCCGTATATTTAGAGACGTAATATTGCAGAAACATTGGAAAATTAATCATCACGATTCTAATTAAAAGAAATCGGATTAAAAATATTGATAAACATCTTGAGAGTTAAAAAATATTATTTAAAATGAATACGAGATAAGCATTCAAGTTTTGACGCAAAACTAATAACACTAGGGTGGTGGCACTTTTTTGCTCTTTTTTGCTCTTTTGTTCTTTTATGTTCTACCCATCCCACTTTGGTTTTCATGGTGCGGAAATGATCCAAATCGTTGGATCATTTCCGTCTTCGACGTATAACCCATACGCCTTCCGACTCATCAACTACCCTGAAAACCAAATTCCAATGGGTATAGCTTTAGTAGCTATTTTCGAAAGTAGACTTATTGGAAAGCGGAGGCATTGATACTGAGAAGATCAGCATTAATAGCGTTTACCTGAGAGCGCTTAGCAACCATTTTGCCTTTCTTGAAGTAGAATTCACTCAAAAATTTTGAATCATGAGCAGCAAGCTCCTGAATATTTTTATTCACATGAAATAAATCTGGATTAACTTTTGTATTGAGAGGGCCAAAAGGAATAATAATAGAAGCAAGCTTATCTAGACCACCAATCAATACCTCTCTTGCTTCTGGTGTTAATTTAATTGATTCCACTTTTTTGCGTTTATTGATTTTAATATTTGCAAGTTCATTCGAGTTGAGTTCCTCGCACTCCGCATTTAACTTTTCTGTCTGTATAATTGATGTATTCATTCCGCTAGGCTGTAAATAGGAAGTGGTTCCATTAAGGCAACGTTTCCCATTCAGAATCTTACCGGTGTTGACCTCCATCTCGACAGAAAAATTCAATGATAAATTCCACGGATGTTGCTGATATTGGTAACGTATTCTCTTATCAGATAAATCAATTCGTATTTGAACCCTAGAAGAATTTTGGGCGTTTACTGAGGAATAAGCAGCTGCACTCAAAAAGACTAAGGATACGGTTTGTAAAAAACGAAAAAACATTCTTACCTCCAGGTTTGATGACTTTAATTCAACAGCTCAAGCTAAACGTAGGGATTCAATTTTTTTGAAAAGATCGTATTCTTAGTAGCAATGTTATTATGTTAAAACAATATTTTTTCTTTGCCTTAACTGAATTTACATTATTGGATTTTGTGAAATCAGCGCCTGCCTCTGCAAAAGATTTTTCTAGTAAAACATGGTAAAAATTTTATCGTCCAAACAAGTGGCATCACTTTTTCTGATTAGCAAATGAGCGCATTACTTTTACAAGCCATCAATATTCAAGACATTTCTATTTTAATTTTTATTTCTTCGCCTGCTAATATCTTTTCTTTTTTGCGAATTTGCAGCTTTAGAGGAAGAAAATAACACTGACTTTTCTTGTCAGGAAAAAGGGAAGTTGTCCAAGTTGTTTTTCTGATGGTAGCTAGAACACCAACAGTGCCCCAAGCTTTGGCATTGGATGAATATTGTTTGTAGATTGTCTGTGAAATTTTTCTTGGGACTGTAATAAAATACCAAGAACTTTTCCCTGAGTAAAGCCAGACAGAAGCGCTAAAAATAAATTTTCTTTTGGATGGAGTCATGATTTTAAATAATAACAAAGGGTGATAATTACGTCACGGCCGATTTTATTCATAAGTTTCTCTTAAATTCTTTGCAAAGATTGCCGATAGTATCTCCAGTAACAACAAATTTTACCAAATATAAGGCGATTATGATTAAGCCCTCAATACCTAAAAATGAAATGGAAAGACTAGCTGCTTTAGTTGACTATTGTGTTTTGGACACTAGTCCTGAATTGCCCTACGACGACTTAACTTTGCTTGCTTCAACAATTTGCGAAACTCCCATTTCACTTGTGAGCTTAATTGATCAAGATAGACAATGGTTTAAATCGCGCCATGGATTAGACGCGTCGGAAACGCCAAGAGATGTCTCCTTTTGTGGCCACGCAATCAATGGAAACGATATTTTTGTCGTAAATGATTCTTTAAAAGATCATAGATTTTTTGATAATCCACTAGTTACTGACCAACCTACTGTTCGGTTCTATGCTGGTGTTCCCCTCGTAACTCCATCAGGTTTTCCCATTGGAACTTTGTGTGTGATTGACAGTAAGCCAAAAGTTCTAACGGAGGAACAAGTTAAATCATTAAAGGCATTAGCGAGGCAGGTAATTGGGCAACTGGAATTAGGAAAGACTAACAAAGTGTTAAAAGAAAATTTTGTAGAGTTGCAGAAATATTCAAAGATGATTTCTGAGCATCAGCAACTGCTCATCCAAAATGCTAAAATGGCATCGCTTGGTGAAATGGCGGCGGGAGTTTCACATGAAATTAATAATCCCTTGACTATCATTTATGGAAAAAGTGAGCAAATAAAGCAATTAATAGATCCAAATGCAAAGAGCTCAGCTGAGATGCGTAAATACATAGACGTTATTCATAAAACGGTGAGTAGGATTGCGGGCATTGTACGAGGACTAAGAAATTTTTCAAGAGAGGGGTCAAAAGATCCGCGCGAAAATTGTGATCTATCCGATATAATCTTTGAAACTTTATCCATCGTATCTGAAAGATTCAAAGCAAATAACATTGAATTAATTCTTTTACCCGAGGATAAGATATCTTCAATTGTTCCATGTCGTTCCACGGAAATATCTCAAATTTTAATTAATTTAATTAACAACGCATTTGATGCCGTAAAAAACCTAGAATCTAAGTGGGTTAAAGTAGAGTTACAAAAAACTGAAAAGGAAATAAAAATATTGGTGATAGATAGTGGTCATGGGATAGAGGAAAAAATTCAATCTAAGATCATGGAACCTTTTTTTACAACGAAAGGAGTAAGTGTCGGTACTGGTCTAGGATTGAGTATTTCTAAGGGGCTTGCTGAATCTAATGATGCCGTGCTTTCGTATAAAACTGGTCAAATTAATACAACGTTTGAATTAAGTTTTAATAATCCTGAGAAAAAAATGATTCTTGACAAAATTGCCTGATAAAATTTAATGCCCAGGATAAATGGAAATATCAATTAACCGTCTAAGATCAAAGCAAGATCAATATAAGATTCAAAAAGTCAGTGACTAAAGTTTCGGATCCGCCACCATGCCATCGCTCGTTCGAAGATAAGTGTCATAAGTAGGAAGATCTGGATGATGGATAATGACTGTAGGATTTTCAAGTGATGCGTTGGCCTTGAGAACTTGTGCTGCTTTTAACATACAGGCCTTAAGTGTTGTCTTCGTTCTTGAAAAAGTCTGAGTCGTCGTCCCATTTTGCAGAACATTTAAATAACATTGTCCTTTCGCGAATACAGAAAAAGAACTGAGTGCGATTAATGCAATTGCTAATTTCTTCATTTGTCCTCCGTTTGCAGCGAAGATACTTGAGGAGGTTCTTAATTACAATTTGATTTTTGTTTTTAAGCAAACGGCAACGAAAAATAGCCTTGTTTTTTCACATCATTATGTTATAAGCATCAAAAAAAAGGACGGTTTATGAAATATGCAATTTTAAAATTGATGATTCTTGGTTTTATTTTATCAGCTTCCAGCAGTCACAGCGAAGTTCGCGCCATCATCGACATGGGTTCAGGTAGCACAAAAATGAAAATTTTTGACTTCAAAAGTACCTCGCAAGTAAC
>JARXAH010000023.1 GCA_029865945.1 Bacteriovoracaceae bacterium
CTTCATCAATTACAAAGAAATTTAAGTGGAGTCGTAGCTTAAGAATTCAAAGTAAATTCATCTTAGAAACGAAAATGTTAGGATATGTGAAAAGCTCGATCCACAAAGGGTTTTATCATTTCGCGACAGCGACTAATTAGAATTCAGACGTAAATCAGCAATGGATTGAATAACTGTCGCTAGCGTCGAGCGATCACCAAGTGAAGCAAGGCCTTTAACAAGGATGACAACTGGTTCAAAAGCCTGAAGTCCTTTAGTTTTCAGTTGAAGTAATAAGCTACTCTTTGGGGAAGAAAGGCTTTGTAATATTGTCCTTTTTTTCATTTTAACAGCTACTTCTATTAATTTAATTAAGGGAGCATTCAAATTTGCATCTTGTTCTCTCATTGAGAAAACCTTAGAAGCAAGATATATCGGAGTAACATGGTCGTTGAGCTCAAAAGCAGCGTTGATAAGATTAACTAATGAAGGAACCATTTCTTCGGTGATATTGGGATAAAATACGCCTTCAGCAATTATACGGAGAGTTGCCATGCTTTGGATTTGAATAGCTTTGCTAATAATAGCATTTAAAATATCTATCTTTATATTTGGCTGCACAAAAATATTTTTTGCAATCAAAGGAAGGATATATTTACTATTTTGATCTATCGCCATGGCAATAACTTTACGTGACTGATCGCTGGCCATATTTCCAAGAATAGAAAAAAAATTCTTCCAAAAAAAATCGTCTACAACCAAGTTCAGTAATTGTTTTATAGTTTCTTCATTTTCAGGATTATTAATAAAGTTAGATAGTTCTTGATTGCTTGTGGGAATTGGGAGCAAGTTGGGGTGAAGATTTTTTATAATTTTCAAATTTCCCGGATCATAAAACTGAGTCGTTTCCTCTAAACCAACATCAGAGGGTGAAAAAGAAAATTTTCTTCCACCAAAAATATCATTAATCTGCAAGGCATTAATAAAATCCTTCACGATGGCCTCAATTAACATTCCATCTTTGGATTTATCTCTAAGAATTTGAGTTAAATAATTAATTAGACCTGCTTTATTTTCGGATTTTCCTAATTGATATATTTTTTTCCAAATATTACTTATATTCTGATAAAGATCTTTTCCTTCTTGGGACTCAACAAAGAAACGAAGATCCTCCATGAGTTTCTGTGCCTCAATCTTATCAACCTTTCCGCTATTATTAATGTAACTACTTTCCGTGGCCGACATTGCATGCCATTTTTTATCTTTGCCTAACTCGAATTTAGTAGAGCTTCCTGTAAAGTGAGTTATATATTCATAGGCACTGAGAACCGATTGTCTCATGTCTCCCGGGTGGCCATAAAATGCTTCTGGGCGAAATGCGATAAGAAAGGATCTGGTCGAAGGATACATAGAATCTGTCGAACACATCAGCTGCACTTCTATTTGACTTTTGTATTGCGAAAACTTTCTACTAATATACTCAGGGATTGTCCCCTTAAATCCAGTGTCTACAAAAAGCACTTTTGTTCCACCAGCAAAAGCAGTTGTAGAAATTCCTTCCTGTTTGAGATACTCCACTAAGTTCGGATCAAGCATGTTTGCCCTAGAAACATTAAGAAGATGAATTTTTTTTTGTCTTAAGGTGTCATTTTTTAGAATAAGTTTTGCTGTATCATAAAATAATTCTGCATCTCTTGCTAAAAAATAAATTTCTCTGTCTGGATAGAGAGCAAGCAACATGGCCACAGTTTCAACATGAGCGTATTTTAATTTTTGCCAATCAGCATTAGTTAAATTGATTTTGTGTTGCGTTGCTCTAACGGATATAATATCTGGACGCGAATCATAGCTCTCTTCCTCATCTGGAGGTAATTCATCTTCTTGTAGGTTTTTAGTAGCGGCCACTTGAAGGGTAAATGTTAGGTTCAATATTGCAAAAACTTTTATCCAATATGATCTCATATATTTACTTCCAAAAAAATTCAAGAGTATTGCAGTCAAGTACAACAATTTAAAGCACTCTTTAAACTTTTATTCTAGCGCATGAATTTTTTTTGTTAAGTGGGTAAAAGTGTCAGCATCTTAGCGTTATGAGTATTGCGTCAAAACTTAAATGCTCATACGGTATCAATTTTGAAATATAATTTTAAATAGCAAAAAGAAAAGACTGTTCTCATGACTTTCATCTAGAAACTTACAGATTCATATGCCTTTGTGTTTTGGAATATTTGTTCAATATATTTCTGTTGCAACTGATGTCAGATTGACGCAGATCTCATAACAGAGGGGTGTTGGCACGAATGCTACTGCGAATGCTGGAGAGTAGAATAGAGTAATCGATTCTAGAATTTATGCAGATTCTAGCAATACATTATAGTGAAAACCGTCCTTCACGAGAGAGTCTCGTATGGCCAATTGAATCAACCCTTTTTCCGGCAAGCCTAACTTCTTAGCAATCTTGGCAGCTCTCGTGGCCGAAGGAATCCGACGACCTTTTTCAAGATCATTAAGATTTTGAACCGAAATGCCTAGTTTTTTTGCAAAGGAGGCCCTACTCATTTCTTCAGATTCACGCCACGAAACTAGCATGTCAGAGAAGGCAAGATAACCAAATTGTTTTTCAAGTTTTTCAAAATAAGATTTAATATTCATGCTTGTTTACCTCCAAAAGCTCTAGGTGAATTCGATCTTTGATTACTTGATAAATGAGTCGGTAAGATCTATTCAGCCGCACAGATCGTTGGCCAACTCTCTTTCCCTTCAATGGCTCATCGTGAAATCCTGGAGATTTCATCACTTGATAAATTCCCGTTGATTCCACTAAAAAAATCCAAAACATCACCTTTTTTCTAATAAAGTCAGGAATTTTACACAAGTCTTTGTCGAAATTTTTAGTACGAGTAATTTTAGTAATAAATATCCTCTTTACCTTTGTACTTCAATTTGAAGTATTTGTCAATAAGTGTGATGAGTTTATTTATCTCTGATGAAAAAGGGAAAAAAGTTCCATTACCAGAGAGTTAGTAGCTTATGGTCAAATGTTAATGGTCATTAGGTATCAATTTTGGAATATAATTTTTATCAGCAAGATGAGATAACTACTCTTGTGTTATTCATCAATATTTTTAAAACGAATCTTAAATCACTCATTGAGTAACGTGCTGGTTTTTTCTCTTGATCGTTGGGTATAATTTTCCGAAATATATTTTTTTGGCTAATAATGTTAGATGGACGCAACTCGCATAACAACAGGGCCGACACCATACTACAATATTTATCTTGAATTATAATTTGTGTTTGTTTTGGGATTGGTCGTATTATTATTTTGGGATTTTGTTTTTTCTAGCTTTGTGCGGTAGAGCTGGTAGCGATCCCTAATGGATTTAAACAAGTCTGCTTCAGAAGCGCGAATATCATTGTTGTAACTATCTAAATTTTCACTAGAGTCTGGATTAATAAATATTCCACCCTTGGAGGGCTTGTCATCTTTGTCATGAAAGTTCGGAAAATTTACTGTATCATCTTTGAAACTATTTCTTGAAGAAGAAGACTGGGATTGATCACTGGATTTCATGGCGATTATTGGTTTTTTGGATAGATTCGAATCCATATCATTTCCAATTGAATCCCAAGATTTTCTAATTTTATCTGCATTTAGTCCTTCTTTAGATAACAAACTTTGAGTGGAAGAGCTATCGAGTCTGCTCTCCAAATTGGCCATCGCTTTTTTACTGGCATCATCTAAATTCATTTTATAAAAAGGATTTTCGGTTTTTTTATTTTGCGAAACATTATTCGCAGTTTTAATAATGAGTTTGGTGAACTTATCCATTTTGTCGTCGCCTTCGGGTATGGTGGCGCAAGTTTTATTCGTTTTACAATTACAGGAGGAATCTTCTTTTAAAACTCCATCGACCATTTGAAAACAAAACCCAACGGGAGGAATGTATTGGGATTCAGTAACATCAAAAGTAAATTTAGAATCGATATCATTGTCGTCTCGAGAAGAGGCACTTGCAAGCACAGAATTTTTTGCAGTTTTTAATTCTTTAATAGCAGTATTCACTTTTATTTCGTAAAGATCTACCTCGCGTTTTCGGTTTTTGTAAGTGTTTCTAGCTGGAACTGAAACTTTGATTCCGTGTACAGTAGCAATGGCACCAAAGATGACCATGTGGGTTAAGCCCCCTTTAACGAAATCTCCAATTCTTTTTATGATTCCTTTTTTTCCTTCATTGCCTAACTCTTTCGCACCTTCTGCCGCTTCTTGAAAGCTTGGTGCAGAGTCATCTTTTAATACATTTGGAATATTCTTAACAGGTATTCGGTCGCTCGAATTTACTATTTTTTGAGTATCATTTAGGAGTTGAGAAGGTTCTGTACTTGCATAAGAATTGGGAATAATAAACAAGCTAAGAAAGTTTCGTAACTGAAACGTATCACTTTCCACAAACATTGGCTGCATTGGAATTTTTACTGGCTTTTGATAAGTTAAAAATTGAGCTGCATTTAAAATCCCCAGGGCCCTTGGTGCCCATTGAAGAATCATTTCTGCAATTTTCTGTAGGCCCTTGCTTCCTCCGGGATGCGACGTGCAGGTCCCAGTATTCGCTGGACCAGTTGTTTTCGCAATAATAAATTCACCGAGGCCAGCCGCAGCAGCGGCAATAAATGCAATTTCTGCTATTTTTAAAATGTTACGCTTTCTCTTCACTAGTTCTAAAGATATCTTTGCATTCGAAACAGAGTCTTCTAAGTTTTTTATCATGTCAGATTTTTCGGTATCAGAAATGCTTGGTAGAGGAGTTGGAGTTTCTGTTGGATCGTTAGAAGCAGATCGGTCTTGTGCGCTATTCGGATCAAGTGTAGGAGTGGGGTAGAGGGGAGGCGGAACTGAGATCGCTTTTTTTTGGGGCATTTTTTTTAAATCCATTTGCAATTTAAAATTGAGCCCGGTAAAAATAACAGCGTTGGCAAAAAATATCCAAAATGAAACGACATTATTTTGGATCATGGTCGGGCAATAGGTATAGGCCCCCATACCAAGAAGTGAGATCACTTGCGCGAGATGTAACCAGTTTTCCATTTTGATATTATCTTGCTCGGTAGCATTCGTTGGATCATCGGAAAGAATATTCCTAGCATTGTCATATTTGGCATTAATACTGTTAACATCAATGGGGCCCCCAAAAGAAACGGGAGTCCATGCAAAAAGAAAGGCAAAAATGAGAATGGGTGATAGGTAAGCACGAACCATGAAACATCCTTAAATCATTAAGTGATTCTTAACTATGCCATTATGTTTCGGATGAGATTGTAAAAAAAATGAACACAATAAAAGAAATAAAAGAAAAGAACTATATTTCCCAGAGCGGATTTGATCGACTTAAGAACGAATTCGATCAACTTTATTTCACCGAGCGCCCTGAGATTGTAAAAGTAGTTCAGTGGGCCGCTAGCAATGGTGACCGCTCGGAAAATGCGGACTACCTCTACGGAAAGCGGCGAATGCGGGAAATTGATCGTCGACTATCCTTCCTCTCAAAACGCCTGGAACTGGCGATCATTGTTGATTACTTAAGCTTTGCACCAAGCACACAAGAAAATTCCAAAATTAGGTTTGGCGCCACCGTTAAAATAAGTTCCATTTCTGAAACGCAAAAAATTGTCACTATTGTTGGAGTCGATGAGGTGGATATTAATAAAAACTACATTAGTTGGAAAAGTCCGCTGGGCATCGCACTCATGGGCAAAGAAGCGGGAGACGAATGCATTGTTCGAGCTCCCCAAGGAGATATTGAGTATGAAGTGCTTGAGTTCTTTTACGCTAAGTATTAATTTTCGGGATCAATTTCCAAATTTTCTTCATTGCCACCTTCACTATTGTCAGCGCCACTTCGCTCAACTATCGCGGGGGACCGACTAATATACTCTGAATTCACCGCGTAAGGGGTCGATTCGCCCACATTATTGATGGGGAAATTATCTGAGTATCCTTTTACTTCATTTACAAACTTATTGGCCTCTTCCCAGTTCTTTTCGGGGTCGTGGTCTTTACTATCTTCATCTAAATCTTCATCTTGTTCTTCACTTTCATGGGAAGTTTTGCTTGCCGTTTCATTTGTGGAATCATCATCGGCATAGCTATTAGAAGCCGTTTGAGTAGTGGAATCATAAGTCCCGGCCTCTTCTGCATTGACGGTCGCAGCATCGTCCGTTTCATCGGTGAAACTCGAATCTTCATCGACCATTAATTCATTGGATTCTTGAGTTGAGGCCTCTGCCAGCGACAGAAAAATAAAAAAATTAATCGTAAGCAAGCTGAAAAAAATAGTGAACGTCCTGTTCATGCAATTACTCCTTGTTGCCCATCATGGGCCACATGTAGATCATTATACGGGATATTTAAATTTCAAAAACAAAAAACAAGTGGTCAATTTTGAGTATGAAAATTTTTATCACTTGATCTGTCTAAACGAGAATTTGGTGTCTTTTCACTTCCACCAAGAGTGTCAAATAGTCCCTGAAGATTGCGTGGGCCCTCTTCCCTTACTCGCTTCTGTACGTACAAAATCGAGCCAAGCAGAAGAAGAGAAATGATCATCGGTCTCAATAATTTCAAATTTGTAGCGTAATTCTTGATTGGTTTAGTCATTAACAACCTTTGGTTAACCTTTAGTTGACAGTAATTTTAGTAAGCAGTTAGCATTAAATAAAGCATGGGAGAAAATTTTGCCTAATTCAATAAATTTTTTAGTTCGATTCACAAGAATTTTTATCCCCACTACCACTTTATTCTTATTTTTATTGCCCAATCTCCATGCCCAGTACACGTTTCAAGACTTAGACGGCATCGAAATCAAAGCTGTCGAAGAGTACCCCACCATCAAGGCCAATGAATTTACGACTGGTTTTACGAGTTTGCCCTTCGACCCCTACTACTATGGTTTTGGATTAAACCTGGGTTACACTCGCTACTTCAATAAAGATTGGGGATGGCAAGTAGTAGATGCCATGATGATTTTTGGAACGGAAAAACCACTGACTAATGGATTAGTGGAAAATTATCAAGTGGCACCGGCCACCATTGAGAAAATTAAATTTTTAGCATCCACCAATTTAAAATACGTTCTCTCCTACGGGAAAAGTATTTTTTTTGATCGCTACATTCGTTTAACTAGAACGGAAGCGGTCTTTGGCGTGGGCGCGCTCAACACTTCTGAGAAGACTTACTTGACCATCAATTTGGGAGTGCAACTTGATTTTGTCATGAGTGAAAATTTTTCGTGGAAATTTGAATTTATAAATTACTATCCCTTAGGTAAAGAAGACGTGGCGTTACTGGATTACGCTGCTCTGACATTGAAATCGGCATGGCGTTTTAAATAGAAATTAAAAAAAGTTCCGTGTTGTTGTCCAAGGAGTTGGGACAGATTCATGAATTTTAAAAATAAATTACCATTTTGGCTAATTATCTTCGTATCCTTTCAAGCACTCGTGATTGCTCAAGAAACAATCGAATCTAGCAAATTAAAATGGCAAGGAGAAATTCCTGGGCTGGCCAAAGATATTAATAAGTGGAAAGAATTTTTGGGTGAATTAGAAGAAAAAAAATTTTCCTACGGCATGATGGCCGCTTCCGTTCGCGTGATTTTATTTTTTGATGACGTGAGTTCCCAAGGATTTGGCTACGAAAATTTAATCAAAGTCATTGACCTAGGATACCCTAACTCTCTGCTGCACATGTTCATACTCGGAAATGTGCAAACAGAATCAAGAGACGAAGTTTCACAAACTTATAATTTTTATAAAGCAGTCGTTAATAAAATAAAAAAAATGGACAAATGGTCGACCGATTATTTTGATAAAATTGATAAAGAAAATCTCAATAAATATTTATTTTATCAAGCGATCCTTTTATACAGTGATAAAAAATTTCGTGACGCGCAAGTTATCTTGGAGAAAATTTTAAGATCTCCTCTTAGGCCTAAAGATTTTGCCTTTGCTAAAAAAGTGGCAAGGACGCTGGCACGCATGCATTTTGAAGAACAAAACTACGAAAAATCACTTATGTGGTACGACGACTTTTTACTTAAGGTCAATCCTATCACCCCAACTGATTGGTTAGAAAAAGCGTGGAATTTGTATTATTTGAAACGTAATGATTTGGCGATTGGTACCCTTTATAACATGAATTCCAAGGCCGCCAAAGATTTTAAGACCTTTGAAAAATATATTATTAGAGCACTCATTTATTTAAACAATTGTGCCATTAATCATGTGGGCGAGTTAGTGAAGAATTTTGAGGCGGAATTTAAAAACTCCATCGTGGGAATTGTGAGGGGCAAGCAGCTTTACAAACTCTCGGAGATTGAAGAAGTGGCAAGGTTTTCTAACCCTCAGTACAAAGAAAGTTTGGAGCAATTAGAACATCTCAAAAAAGAATTTAGTCGCAAAAGTGAAATCAGCTCTGATCACATTGGACTGTTTAATTATTTATACCGCAGTGAAATGACGATGCTTGAGCAATTTACCAAATTTTACAAAGAAGTAGCGTATCAAAAAGCAGCGGAAGATCTCACCATGCTCAATGAATCACTTAAGTTTTTGCAGTATGGAACAGCACGAGAAAAATATAATCCTGCGGTTGTGTTTATGCCTCGTGAAAAAATTGAAGAAGATCTTGTGAGACAAATTGATATGGCCGATCGAGGATTTTTATTTAATTGGCTTCAGCAGGGACAATTTTGGCGTGACGAGCGAAATAAATATGTAGGAAAAATGGAAGATCAGTGTGACGAAATATAAAATCAATACTAAATTTATTTTTAGTTTTTTCTATTTATTTTTTTTTCTCTCTTGTGTAAATGTTTTTTCAGCTACAACTTCAGATGAGTCTGGTTTGCAAGACGAAGAAATGTCTCCTGAGGAATTTAAATCGAAACTAACCGAAATGTTCAACAGGGTAAATAAATCCATTAAGCTCCTACGGGATCAAATCACCGAAAATCAAAGTGCTCCTTTTCTCGCAAACTTATACATGCAACTTGGTGATCTGATCGCCCAGAAGGCCAACGTACTTTATTACATCAAAATGGAATCCACCTCCAATGATGGCCCACCTGATTCCCCCAATTCAGATAATAAAGATAAAAAATTTAAAGATGTGGTTGATGCCACCAAAGAGGCCATCTCCATTTATGAAAAAGTGATCAAAGAATTTCCCAAGTTTGTTGGACGGCCGCGTGCCATGTACTCTCTGGCACTGGCCTTAAAATCCATCGATGAGCCGCAAAAATTTTTAATGGTCACCAACGATCTTTTGAAATCGTACCCAGGTAGTAAAGACGCGTGCAAAGGACAATTGTTATTGGGGCAACATTTGTTTGAGCGCGGCATTTTTGATGAATCAATGAAACAATTTGAACCCATGACCAAAATTAAATATGTCTATGAAAGAAACCTAGCAAAATATAAACGCGGCCTCATTTATTTGGCCGATGGAAAACATAAACCGGCCTTAGATTCCTTTGTGGAAGTGGTTGTCGATAAAGAATTTAAAGAAACAGACAATGAAGCAGAAGTAAATTTAAAGAAAAAATCGGTGCGTACAGATTTGAAACGTGAGGCCTTGATTGATTCCATTCGCGCCTACACAGAAGTTTATAAGAAAGATCCTGATGGAGTGAGGTTTTATTCTAATATCGCCCCCTCAGAATCGGTGTTTCAAGAAGTCATCGAAAAATTGGCCTTTCGCTATATTTCTATCAAGGAATATTCTAATGCCATCGTCCTACTTAGAGTCTTAAGTGAGCGCACCGCCTCTCCTGAAAAAGTGCTCACGATTTATAAAGAAGTGCTCCTCATGATTCCACTCAACGACCGAATCACGCTTCCGGTAAATGAAATTCGCTACGTGTTGGAAAAATATGTTCAGTGGATCAATTATTACAAGCTTAGTGACACCATAAAAAAAAGTGCTTTTGACTTTTTTGAAAAACAATTGCGAGATTTGGCGACCCGGGCCCACGAAAAGGGAAAAACCGAAGGCGACGTCAATAAACGAAATAAATTTTTAAAAAACGCGACCGAATTTTATGATCTCTATCTTGCCCTTTTTCCAAAAACGCCCTTCACAGGGAAAATGGCGCTCAACATGGGGGACGCTTATTTTCGCATGAATGATTTTATGCGCTGTGGGGATTATTATTTGCGCGCCTACAAAGAAGAGTTTGGAAAAATTGCCGATAAAAATTTAGTTCTCAAAAACGCCGTGTTTTGTTTGCAAAAAGAGAAAGAGTATTCATTCTATGAACTTCGTCGTGTCAAAGGTTTACTCATTGAATCGATTACACTTCTTATGGAACTTGATCCTGCGAAAAAAAATGATGCTAAGACTAATTTTTCATTAGTCAAAGCAAAGTATGATCAAGGTTTTTATCAAATTGCACTCGAAGAACTCATGTCATTTATGAAACGCTTCGGTAATACCTCCTACGCCGTCGATGCTGCCAATTTAATTCTTGATTACTACAACATTAAATCAGACTTCGCTGGCCTCATGGAATCTGGTGCAAAAATTTTAGCGCTCAATTTACCGAACGCGGAGCTAAATCAAAAAGTGAAAGAAATTCGCGAGCAAGCGAAGTATAAAAAATTGCAAGCACAAGTAGAGTCGTCGGCAAGTTTTGATGGCTTCGCTCAAGGAAAAAGTTATTTAGAAAATGCAGGAAGCATTAAAAACGTGGAACTAAGAAATTTGGCCTTAAGCCGCGCTCTCGAAGCATCAAGGCGTGAGCGCGATATCGACACTTTCTTTCGCTCGGCCCAACTGATTGCAAGTAAAGAAAATGATCCCTCGAAACGCTATGAAATTGAATTATCCATGGCGCAAGAACACGTGAAGATGGGAAATTTTTCAGAGGGCGGAGAGCTTTATCAAAAAATTTATTCTGGGCCTTACACGCCCACCCAAAAACAAGATAGCTTTAATGAATACGTCATCATGATTACAGCGATGCGCGATTGGGATAAAATTGCAGGCGTCGTGGGACAACCCATGTGGAATGGAGTTAACGCTCAAATTAAATCTCAACTTCAAGATCAAGTGGCGAACGCACTGGAATCACCCATCACCATCGGGCCAGGACTTCAACGGTTGGCGCGAAACTTAAGTAATTCTCCCGCAGTCGCGCTGGGACTTTATAAGGCCTCCACCAAAAATTCTTCTCTTAAGTCTGTGGCCAACGCATCCGTGTCCCAGAATTGCTCGCAGGGAAGAAATACAGATTCTGTGTGTCGCTGGAAGATGTTGGAAGAAGCGCATAAAAATTCTCAAAAATTAATCCAGCAAATGCGAACGTCAAACGGAAATCTCAATCAAATGGAACAGTTTGCTAATGCCTTTTCAGGATTAGTGGAGCGCATCTCATCATTGGAGGGTGGACAGGATGTCTCCCTTGATGTGCTTTCCTCTTTGCAATTGGCGGAACTCTATATTCAGTTTGGAGATTTTCTTGCCAAGGTGGCGCAAGGAAATGCTCAGGTGGCCCAAATTCTGGCGGCAAAGGCGCAAGAATCGAAAGTTAATGGAAATAATTTTAAACTTCGCTGCCGAAAAATCATTCAATCCTCAGGGATCATTACTCCTTACAATAAATCATGCTACCAAGGAAAAATGATTCCACCTGAGAGGGCGTGGGTATGGAGTAACACCGTCAATTCATCCGTTAAACGCAGCGATAGAACGCAATTTTTAGATTTAAAAAAACAAGTGTTTTCAAGTTATAACGCCGCTTCAGTGTTGAAACTCGCTCAACAGTATTATTCCTCAGGAAATTATCACTATGCGGCCGCGGTTGCGATTTATGGACAAAGTGCCACCGGAAAGAGTGGCGAATTTAGTACCCTCTTGGGTTGTTCAGTCATGCAAATGGGTTACTACAATGAGGCCGGATTTTACTTAAAGTCTGGCGCGGATCTGGGCGGGCTCAAGTCTAGTTGCATGGGTCGACTGAAAGGTTTGGCAAATTAATATGAAAAATTTATTAAAATTGATCGTTTTTTTGTTTTTTGGTGTGATGAATTTTGTTTATGCGGGCGAGTATGCTAGTGAAGAAATCCCTAATCACTTGCGCTTTGAAGAAAATGCGGATGAGAAAAAAGATGCTCAGTTGATTCAAGATTTCCCTGAACTTAAAAAATTTCTTTATCAACCACCCAAGGCACCCATTTACATTGGAGTTGGTGTCAGTCCCTTAGGAATTATGGGATCAAAGTTATTCACAGGAATTAATTTATTTCAGGCGCACTACATTAGCTCCTTTTGGGACGTAGAAATTTTTTCCGCCACCGTTGGACAAGCAAGGTCTAATAAAAATTTTGCTAATTCCAACCATTTCTTTGCGCGCACTTCACCTAAAATTATTGTTATGAATATTTTTCAAACTGGCACCGTGAGTGTTGGCCCGGTAGCGGGACTTGAATTTGTGAGTTTCCCTAAAATTCCTGTGAAAAAAAGACAACCAGATACCAATCAAATTACGCCCGATTTCGAGGATCTCACTAGCTCAGGATATTTTTACGGATTTATGGTGAGTGAGACTTTTATTTTGGCCAAAGATCGCCGCTTTAAAATGAATCAAACGATCTTTAAGCAATCCTATGATGTTAAAAAAACGGAACGAGGTTGGATTTTTGATTATCAGGATAGTTCTATTGCTTTAACTGACAATCAAAAAGAAATTCAGGCCGATACGGTTTTTATGCTGGAATTTGCTTATCTCTTTTAGCTTATCAGCTTATCAGCTTATTTAGCTCGGTGAATCACATCAGAAATGTGTTGGTGAAAAAGCCTGAGTCGGCAAATCCTAGGTATGCAAGGAGCAGAAGTGCGACCGACTGAGGCTTGGTGAAAACCAAGCTGCAAGGAAGCGAGCAGTTCTTGCGACACAGCAGACCGACGGATTTCCCGAACTCAGGCTGAATTATTTCGGATCGGCCTGGAGCATTA
>JARXAH010000008.1 GCA_029865945.1 Bacteriovoracaceae bacterium
GTAATGGTTCTTGTGGGCCAGACGCCCAGCAATCCTTTGCTTAAGAGATGCAGCAGGCTCCATGGACGGAGATTTGGGCCGTATCCCCAGATTTGAAGTTTTTCAAAAAATCGCAGAATCTTGCAAAGTATTGAAAACTCAGGAAAGTGAGCCTTTCGAAGCGAGCCTTAGGATTCGGCACTCGCCCAAACCAAAGAGAAAGTGGGTGCCGACTACCCAAAAACGATTAGATTTGTGCATAGATTTCAAAAAACTCTTATCTATTTCAAAAGTTAATGTTAAACACAGTTGTGGAATTTTTTTACTTATAAAATAATAGAGGAGCGCCCATGAAAAAACTTTTAATTGGATTAATTGCAGTTGGTTCTTTGTCAGCTTTTGCTGCAAAATGCGAAGACAAAGTTTACGAACAAGTGATGGCCACAAAGACTATCAAAGCAAAACTTGAGGTATTGCTAGCAGACGCCCAAGAAAATCTTGAAAAGATTTCTGAAATTTCAACAAAAGTTCAAGAACTTGCAGCTGCTACTTGTCTGAAATAGCTAGCTTAGGGGCCGTCAAAAAATAAGTGCTCATTCTTGAGATATATGATCTCATAAGAAATGGATAAAAAAAGCAAGGATGCGCTTAAAATAAAACTCTGTGGAATTCTTCCATTTTTGAATGAAAGACAGCGAAGAATCCTCTTGGCTGTTGAGGCAGAATATATTGGTTATGGTGGCACAAAGATTCTATCAGAGATTTCAGGGGCTGCGGTGTCTACCATTCGCAGAGGGACAATTGAACTCCGAAAAAAGCCAAAAAACTTAATAAACTCTCGCCGTCAAGGTGGCGGCCGCAAGAGCGTCGTCGAAAAAAATCCAAATTTAAAAAAAGTGCTCGAAGAAATAATTGAACCAGATACACGAGGAGATCCCGAGACGCCTTTGAGATGGACGTGCAGGAGTGTTCGTAATATTGCAGATGCACTTAAAAAAGAGAAATTGCCTGTGAGTCATCAGACGGTGGCGGTGATACTTGGTGAACTTGAATATAGTTTAAAAGGTAATAAAAAAACAAAAGAGGGAGAAGATCATCCCGATAGAAATGAGCAGTTTTTGTATATTAATAAAATGGCGAAGACCTTTCTGGCAAAGAAAAATCCAGCGATTTCAGTTGATACGAAGAAAAAAGAACTTGTTGGAAATTATAAAAATGGCGGTAAGGAATGGAGCAAAAAAGGAAATCCGGTTGAAGTAAATGGACACGACTTTCCGGGTAAAGATGTTTCCAAAGCGGTGCCGTACGGAGTTTATGATATTGGTGAAAATAAAGGCTGGGTCAACGTGGGAATTACGTCTGACACAGCTGAATTTGCAGTTGAAAGCATAAGACAATGGTGGTCGCAGATGGGCCGAAAGCGCTATCCAAAGTCGAAGGAATTACTTATTTTTGCAGATGCTGGCGGAAGCAATGGATACAGATCAAGGCTTTGGAAAAAGGAAATTCAAAAATTTTCTACGAGAGAAAAAATGAAGATCACTGTTTGCCATTTTCCTCCTGGGACGAGCAAATGGAATAAGATAGAGCACAGGCTATTCTCTTTTATTAGTATCAACTGGAGAGGGAAACCATTGCTTTCTTATCAAACGATTATTAATTTGATTGCATCAACCAAAACAAAGAATGGCCTTACAGTTAAAGCACGTCTTGATAAGAAAGAATATTTAAAAGGAATTAAGGTTTCGAAAGAAGAAATGTTGAAAATAAAATTAATTAAACATAAATTTCATGGTGAATGGAATTATACAATTGGCCCTGAATAGTGCTTCAAGAATGAGCACTTATTGTTTGACGGCCCCGAAGAGAGCCTGGCCGCGGAATACCGAATTTTTGCAAATGATGTATCTATTTTTTATATCGAGGTTCAGTCAGCTCCCGCTGGATCAGCAGTCCCTTACGTTTGTGTTTTCGGACAAACTGGAATAGTGTGGGCCGGCCCACAAAACCCGCCAACGACTCTTCCTTGTACGCTCAGCTCTTCTGGCGATACAGTGCTTGTGAAGGACACCGGCGCAGAAATACGCTTAGCGATTGATAAAACCTCTTTTATTTCTAAACATCCCAAGTACCTTGGTTTCGATCAATTGAGAAGACCAGATAGTGAGGTGCCATTTGCGGGATTCGGCATAATTCGAGAAAAAATCACTAACACCGTCGTACCAAACTCGTATACCAATGGTTATAAAATGAATGGCCATCGACTAGATTGCAGCGCTCTCTAATTTTTTAATTTAGATTCGTTTCAATATTGAAGAGTTTAGAGAATAAATATTTTTCTTCCTGATAGAGTTTACAATAATTAAAAACCTAACACCTATTGAGAATATCAATCACCTTCGCGGTGGGATTATTATTTTTTTTAGAGAATTGCGGAATTAGAAGGCAAATCAGTAAAATGTAATTTACCTTTGCATTCTTTTATCGTAATGAAAGTGTGACTTGAATTTCTTTACCCTTTTTCCCCATGGAGAATTAAGATGAAATCGAAATCTACTAATTATGTGTTATGGATCTGTGCGCTCTTTATAACTTCAATGATGACTTTGATGACATCTTGTAAAGTTCACAAAAAAGTCACCAACATGTCCACAGATGATAATTTCGCTGAAAGACTCTTTCCTGATTTGAAACTTACTACTAATTTCCAAAAAGTAAATTTTACCATAAATGCCTCGATGGATGAGCTACTAGAGATGCAAAATTTGCATATATCTACAGGATCAAAGGAGGTTGTTATTCAAATTCAACCCTCAGAAACTATCGAAGATTTAACAATGGAAATTGAATTATTATCTTCGAATGAAAAATTTGTCACCGATTTCGAATCATCGGTTAGTACTAATAAAGAAAATTCCAGTTTCTTTATTAAGGCCGGACAAGCGGGATTAAAGTTGTCAGAAAACTCCAAATTTGGCGGAGCAAAAGTTAGTTATTGTGAAATTAAACGTAACAATGATGTCATTGTTGCCGTTGCTGGACTTTGCATGCAAAAAATTGTGATCACCTATCCAAGTCAGCTGTTGGAACGCAATCAGTCTTTTTTCATCAATGGTGAGCGAAAATTCGGGCAAAATGAGCTCTCCCTCAATGATCTTAAGGTACTTGCAAAAGACGACGTGAATGTTACGAAATTGATTAAATATTTTGCCGCTTACTTAAAATCTGACGCTATCGAAATCAATCAATTTATGCAGATTGTTGGACTATCAAAATTTGATTCCGATAAATTAAATAATTTAAAAGAATTATTGCGCCAACCTAAGTCCCCAAAAATCATTAGTGCCGAAGACTTTAAAAGGGTCTACAGTATTTTTTCTTTTGACTCAGATAAAAAATCGGCCATTACTTTGTTAAATTCCAGTACACAATTCTTAAATCCTTTTACCGTAAAAGATATGACACTATTTACCCAATCTTTTAGCTTTGATAGTGATAAAAAATGGGTCATTCAAAAGTTTATTTCGAAACTTGATGCTGTCTTTTTTTCTGAAGTATTAGAATTGATGAAAGGTTTTTCTTTTGCAAACGATCAGTTAAACGTCCTCAATCTTTGTAATGCTCGCTTGGATCGATCAAATAATTTATCCCTAGTTGATCTCGATCGACTTTGGGCCCTATTTGATTTCTCTAGCGATAAGATAAAGGCCGCAAGACTTGTTCAAGATCTCATTAATAAGCAGGAAGACAAAAAAGAAATCGAGCGATTGATTTTGAAGCATTTCAATTTTGAAAGTGATCAAGCTTCTGCGAGAAAACTATTTAATTAATCCTAATTTGGCCGACGATTTTTTATCGCCGGCCATATTTTTTAAATCTATACTGATGCGGTTTGGATTATCCCGTGCGCGCCCTGGATCTTCGTCGAATTGACTGTGCTTTGGCACAGTCTCAACATCGCTTGCGATGTGACATTTTTTGAAAGCGCTCAGCGCCTTACCACTCACTTCCGATTCAAGGTTTTGAATCGGATCCTTTCTTGAAAACGAACCCTGAAAACCAAAGTGCCATCGGTGTATTTAACAGAATTTATCAACAAAATTTAAACACCATGTATTTTTTTTCCATATAAAGAGGATTAAACAACAAGAAACAAAATGTACGATAAAATTGTAATCCAAGATGATTGCTAATTTGATTAAAGGTAGGATGCAAATGAAAACTTCCCTTTTGATATTGACAACTTTTTTGACACCTTTTCTATGTTTCTCTCAAAATGAAGCTTACGTTCCTGCTAATCCAGTCGATGGTACCTGTTACTCCCGTTACTACCGAACTAAAATATCAGACGGTACTCCATTAAATCCGAGCAATCAGACTCCAGTTTATTTTGTTGAAGCAGTTACAAAAAGCATATTTTCAGAAGGGTGGGGAGGCTCTCAATCAACAGAACCCATTAGCATTGAATTTGAACTTTATGCCAAGGAAAATTCTCCGACTACTCGTTGCGGATTTGCTGTCAGGGCCGGTAGCTACGATGGAAAACCTTTTAGCGGTTCAACTAATGTGGACTTGGAATACATTGGCCTTGGCCAAAAAATCTATAATTTTGACCCTGATGGTTGCTCAAAGATGGGTGGGAAGTGTGCAAACAATGATTATGGTTCTGTTTATCGCATTGGCTGCAATAAATTTAAAATTATTCCATCTTCCTCTTAAGTGCAAAACCGTTTATTAAAGCTTCCATTGGGAATAATACTTCTATATTAGTGAATGAAGACGCTGTATGGAATTCGTGGTTCGAAAATCTTATGGCGACTATCAATTCGAATGGGTATCAATGCCTAGATTTTGATCATCCAAAAATCTCATTATCTGTAAATAAATCTTCGAGTGACTATCATTTTAAAGGTTGCATAAATGAGGTTGAAGAAATTGAATTCCTTGAAGTCGATATTGAATATGATAAACCTTTATCCGATCTGTACATTACTGAATTAACCGCTAGTATTTATTTGTCAAATTTCCTCATTGAATCCCGAAAAATTACTATTCCTTACTCAGCTAATTCCAAAGTAACTATTTCAGATTTTGGTTTTTCAAATCCATCTTTAATGAAAATAAAAAATGAGCATGGTGAAATAAAAGTGAAATCTGTTTTAAAGTCTTATAATTCTATTGAATCAGAGGCCAACATCTCCATCAAAACTAGTCATCATGTCCCCTTAGATTTTGAGGTAAACTATTCTAAAAAAGATTTAAATGGAGCATTCCTTTTTAGTGAAAACGATGATCATACTTTACCGCTTCAAACATCATTTTACGGACAAGATTTTGTTTTCAGCTCCAATTGCTCAAATTGTAGTTTTTCAGGATCCAATTTTAAATTTGATCAATTCGGAGTTCATGAAATTTCATTGTCCAGCAATGGTTCATCTTCATCGAATTCTGATATTTGCTACGATTCAGTGACAAAAAAAATAAATGTCCTTGGAGAAACCTTGGATGTAACCATTTTTCCCAATCCCATGGGTTTCAGTGACACTTTAAAAATCAAGACAAGTAATCCTATTTCTAATTTCCAAGCTAAGCTTTTTGATTTAAACGGTAGATTAATTTG
The DNA here is from genome assembly GCA_029865945.1 of Bacteriovoracaceae bacterium. Taxonomy (GTDB): domain Bacteria; phylum Bdellovibrionota; class Bacteriovoracia; order Bacteriovoracales; family Bacteriovoracaceae; genus JARXAH01. Next base: position 5,600 of record JARXAH010000008.1, read on the forward strand.
GAGCAAAGATTTTAAAAACGTAAATTTGTCTGCGAATGATCCATTGGAATTTATACCTGCGAATACTTTTACCTCAGCTGGTTTATACGTCGTCCAAATTTTCGCCACTGAGTATGGATATGTAAAAACCTTTAAAATCATAGTAGACCCTAATCCTTGATGATGGATGAACTAAAATTCGGCGGCGAGTGACTAAGTACAAACTGATTAGGAAGCAAAGGATTTGTTTGCAAGGCAATAGGTGAGGCAAGAATAATGATTATTTAAGTGTCCCACCCATGAATCATTTTTGATACCAACTTTAAATCTTTCCCACGCGCTCTCGCAGATAATACTTGATGATGCAGTTGTCTGAATCCGTTTTTTAAAGTAGATGAATTGATGACAAAAAAATTAATTCTAAAAGCTTTAGAGATTTTCACTAAAATCTGATGGCCCCTTCGAATTTCTTGATTCTTTAACTTGAATTCACTAAACAAAAGCTAAGCGTATCGATTTACTCTTATACTCATGGAGATGGATACCAGCGAAAATATTGTGTCCATGGAATTTTTTGGACACACTTTGTGTTCAAAATGATTGCCTTTGAAAAATTTATTTTGTAGCATCCGCTGCATGAATGATCATGGTTTTCAAAATTTTCTTAAAGACAATTTGGTTGCTAGGTGCAGAACAAATTCCGCTTATTCTCTTCGCTCATTTGCTAAGTTTCTGGAAATAGAACCATCATTTCTCTCAAAAATGCTTAATGGAAAACGATCGATAACTCAAAAAACTATTGTCAAAATTGGTAAGAAATTATCCTTAGGGCCCAATGAAATAAAATCTTTTATGGGAGCACAAGAAGACTCAGATTCAACCTTTCATAATCTATCGTTGGATCATTTTAAAATGATTTCGGACTGGTATCATTATGCGATTTTGGAATTAACTGAACTGAAAAGTTTTGAGTCAGACCCTACTTGGATGGCAAAAAAATTAGGCATTCAAAAAATTGAAGTTCAAGTAGCAGTGGAGCGACTAATACGTTTAAATATGTTGGGCCGAAATTCACATGGGGAATTAAAGAATATTTCCGGTCGTAACACGACGGTAGGAAGTCCCTATACAACTGAGGCCTTTCGCAAACTTCAAAAGCAAATTTTACTGCAGGCCGTGGATGCCTTAGAGATGATTCCGATGCTTGAGCGAGATCAATCTTCTATTACCATGGCGGCGGATTCTCGCTTAATAAAAGAGACTAAGAAGAGAATAAAAAATTTCCGCAGAGAGCTCTGTGATTTTTTGCAAACGCACTCAAAACGTAAAGATCATGTTTATCAACTTGCGATATCTTTTTTTCCGGCGACGAAAAATATTCAGAAAAATTTAATAAAGGAGAAAGAAAAATGAAATGGAAATTGGTGTTTACAATTCTTTGGAGCGTATTGATCCTCTCTCATGCTCGGGCCGATGAAGGACAAGAGGGCCATGGTGGAGATGGTTACTTTGTTGATGGAAAACTATACTTAGTCGATCTCTTTGAAGTGGGTGCCCACAAAAATCCTTATGTCGAGTCCATAGCTGCGTCCTCTGAAATGCTAGAGGTTGCCAAATCAATTAATCTTAATGATTTAAATGTAGCAAAGGCCTTGGCAGAGAAATTGACTGAAATTCAAAAAAAATCGTCAATTCTAGGCGCCTTGCTGATCGCAAGTGCCAAAAATTATAAATTTAGATTCGTTCCAGCTTCATTAGTTAATATAAAAGATTCTTGCTCCATTTTAACTCTTGATAACACCAAGGTTGTACAATTAGCAGTTCGAAAGGGGAATATTATTTATTTAGCAGAAGATTATTGGAAAAAATTAGAGCCAAGTAATAAGCCAGCGCTTATTTTGCATGAACTTTTATTTCCCTATCAAAAAAGTTTTCCTTGCAGCGATTCAACTCGTCAAGTAATTGGAGAATTCTATAATTCAAGTTTTGCTCAAACATCAAATCAAGATATTTTGCGAATTAGCTATGATATGGGTTATTCAGACTTAACAAATGGATATTTTGGTGAACTAAACGATCAATTTCTTTATGATGGATGGAGTTCTCTCAATAAAGCTAAAATTGTTAATATAAACCTTCCAAAATATATAGAAACAGAATTTTTTGGCAAAGATGATGAAAGTCGTCGTTTACTTGTTCTTCAGTCGAGAGATTTAGTTGATGTCTTAAATTTAAAAAAATATTTAATCAATGCTTGCGAACAAATAATCAAGTCTTCTGGAGTTTCAAAAGATCGAATAATGAAAATTAAAATTTTTGACCGTGGTTTTAGCGTAATTTTTGATCGACATTACATTCATATCGACACTCCAGAGAACATACGTTACAGTTATTTTGATATGAATGGATATGGAGGAACAATTCCATTCAATACTTATGATGAATGCTTAAATAATTCATTTAAATTCACAGAGAAATTATTAGCTGGTCGAATTAAAATCTAAGTTTCTAGATGTTAAAATATCAAAAACCAGAGTGATGGGAATCGAAAGCAATCTGTTTATTTTCTAAGTTATAGAAGTTTATGTTTATTGACTAAGGCCAGCGATAAATAATCGTTGGCCTTTTTTTGATCAGAAATCTTTTATTAAATGTTAACAAATAAAAATGAACTTCTCATAATCTCATTAGATTCGATCTCTCGAAGCTACAGTCAATTTGTCCTTTGCTTTCATGAAAGGAATAATGGCGTCCTATGTACATGCATTGAAAAATTAAGGATTAGAACCAGTCTCAAGGAGACACCGGCCAAGATGATCAGAACGTTATTTAAAATTCTATCCTTGTGATTGAAGTACTTTTGTGCTAAACGACTTGGGATCATTCAACATAGAGGGCATAAACATGAAATTTTTATTTTTATTCATCAGTTTTTTTTCTTTTTTAGCTCATTCGCAAGAGACCTATATTGATTCTGTAGCTTGTGGGAAGATCTTAAAAGTGAAAAACTACGGCGATCGAATTGAAGTTAAATTGAAGAAAGTAGAAGTGGCAACTTTTGGTGAAGAGTTAAAAAAGGGCACTTTGAAAAGGATTAAGGAAACGATTGTATTTTACTCAAGGAATCCTCAGCAGAACCTTCGAGAGGCCATATTGCTTTATAGTGAAATTTTAGGTCTACGTGTTACGGGAAATTATCTCTGCATCAATACCAAATTTGAAAAAGTAATCGATGGAAATTCTGTCGTGGGTTATGATTTACAAATGAAAAATTTTATAGGCGGCGGGAATTCTAACAAAAAAGCCTATGAGAATCTAAAACAAAAAAGAAAATCATCCGCTAAAAATTAATTTAAAAATTGTGCTGGGCCTTAATTCTTTTAAGGCCCGAATTTTCCACAAATTATTGGCCACTTAATCTTCAAGCTAGAAATAATACAATTAAAAAAAATTCTGTAGAAACTGTTACCCCATTTCAGGCCGCATGATTTTATCGTTAATCATTAAAAAGAAATGATATTTAAAATTCGGGATTTTATGGCCTCTCTCAATTGATGCTTTGAAATTGTTCAAGAATAGAGAAATCTAGAAAAAAATCCGAGCTCTACAATATCAATGTTGAAACGTTTCTTTTGTGCACGTCAATGCCCTGGGCACAAAAATGACCATTATCAGTGGGCCCTCAGAAAAACTGCCATTCCTAAGAGCGCATAGAATTGAAGAATCCTTAGATTTACGTGACAAGTTTTGGAAAAAATATAGTTTTGAGCTATGAAAATATTCTTTGCTATTATCATCCTATCCTTTTTCAACGGAAGCTATGCCGACGAAAGTAAACCAAAAGATTTGGTTCTGAGGGCCATAACGGAAGTTTTTTTTCAGCATAAAATTGAAAAAATTGATCAATACTTTTCAAAGGATTATATACAACATCAACCAGGCCTTCAGAATGGACTAGGACCATTTAAAAAGTATCTTCAATTGATGTTTACCGCTTTCCCTGATTATAGTGGTGAAATTGAAAACATTGTTGTTGAGGGCAATATGGTTTCTTTTCATGTTGTGTGGACGGGAACTCATAAGAGTGAGTTCATGGGAGTTAAAGCGACGGGAAAAAAAAATAAACGAAGAACTGCTGATGTTTTAAAGGTTAGCAATGGAATGATTACCGAACCTTGGGGTGTGGTCGACCAATTAGAAATGCTGAAAGATCTTGGTATGGTTGACGTGAAGAAATAGCTTTCATTGTTTTGATCACGAACGGGGGATGAACCAACCTAAATGACAGAGAATTTTTCATTGAGTGTGAGATTACAGAAAAGAATTTAATCTAACAAAAATATAATAAAGCGCGTCTTTCAGCGTGTGGTGCAAAAAACGTGGTACTCAACCTACATAAGAGAAAACCAAGCGCAGCCACCCAATAAGAATTAGTCACCATTGCGACGAGGCTAATTTATAGTTTTTGAATTATTCATATATTTGCCAGGTAATTCGGGAATCTAGGATGAATACCAAATATAGATCGTAACGAAAATAATTTCAGCTAAGATAGAGTTTTGAGTTATCGCATCGCTTAAATATTCCGCGAATTTTTTTGGAATCCATCGACATATTTTTTAATTTTTTCTTCGTTAACTTCTTGAGACCTTTCAAC
>JARXAH010000047.1 GCA_029865945.1 Bacteriovoracaceae bacterium
GATGTTGTAAATAACGCCCGCTATTAAGAATAATCTACCCAACTCGATATGATTATTTCTGTAGCTTTCCGAGAAGATAGCCAGTGGCCACCAATGCCGCAGTTGTTGCCCTAAGAATGGGAGTGGGAAGAGTGCAAGTTAAAAAGGGATTTCTATCACCAAGATTTTGATTTTCTACTTGGTAGCGATGAAAGGTGGACCTTTCGTCTCCAGACCAACCGCCCTCCGGCCCAATCATTAAATGAATTTCTTGATCAACAGAATTGGGAAATGAAATTTTATTTTTTTCTTTACCTATATCCAGCATTACATAAGAAATTGGGCCATTTATGTTTTGCAAAAAATCTTTAAATTTTATGTTCTCCTTCCAAACTAATTCATAGTAATGATTAGATTGTTGGTAGGCCTGTTTTAAAAGATCTTGCACTCTGCGTTGATTTAAATCATAACGTTGAGAATAATCGGTATCCAAAATCAATACCTCTTTAATACCAAGCTCGACACAATCAACTAACAAATCTTCCATTTGCGGTTTCTTAATTTTACCCACTGCAATTGAAAGTTGATGGGGCCTTGGTTTAGTGAGAATCTCTAAAATTTCAAACTCGGCCCGTTTAAACTTTTCCTGGGATAAATATTTGGCCTTGAGCGCAACACCGGATCCATTTAAAAATAAAATTTCCTCTCCCACTTCCAATCGACTGACACGAAGGAGATGATGAAGATCATTTTCCTCATCACACACCATACGGTCACCAATTGATTGCGCTGAAAAATTAAAAGAAGGTTGATAGAGTGATTTCATAGGCCAACTTGAACTTGTAATCCGATCCAACCATCTCTTCGTTCGCAAATAAATTTTGCATCCTTTGAAAGATTTTTTACATGAGTCATTAATTCTTCTTCCTGTGATTCTAAGACACCTGAGAGGATGAGAAATCCACCTCCTTTAAGTGAACTCAGGAGCAAAGGCAAAAAATCAACGATGGTGTTCAAAAGAATATTGGCCACAATGACGTCGTATTTATTTTTCTTAAATGAAAAATTTTCTCCTAAGTAAAAATGGGAACTAGTAAGATTCATTTCATTGTATTCGTGATGCTTCTTTGACTCTTCTAAGGCCAGCTCTTCAATATCCACAAAATCAAAATTCCAAGTTGGCCTAAATTTTTTATAAGCGACCCCTAAAATTCCTGAACCGCAGCCAAAATCCAAAAAATTTCCCGCATTATTTGCGGCCACTAGATTTTTAAGCCCCACGAGAAATTTTAAGCAAAGAAAAGTAGTAGCATGCTGTCCCGTCCCGAACGCTTGACCTGGATTCATTTTGAGGACCACTTCAGCGTGGGCACCGACATGTTCACTCTCCCACCATAGCGGGACAACCGATAAAGATTGGTCGATATCAATGGGTGCAAAATATTTTTTCCATTCATGTTCCCAAGAAGTGTCGACAAGAGGGAGCGCTTCACCCAAGACTCCTATTTCACACCAAGGAGAACTTCGTAAAATTTCTTGTGTTTCCCCTAAGGACTCTGCTTCGAGATAAAGAGAACAAAATTTTTGAAACTCTTGTTGACGCTGTTCTATGATTTCATAAGTAGCAAGATCCACACTACTTCCACTAAAGGCCATATCCCCTAAGATTTGATCAATTTCAGCTTCAGATAATTCGTATTCTTTAACCCCAACACAGCCGACAAGATCAGCAGCGGCCCACGCTAGGAAATGAGATTTGTCATCCAGCGAAATATGATCAAAAAAAGTAAAATCACTTCGAAAAACTAAGGGTTGAGAAGAAATATTCATCTTTAAATTCTACCTTTAAATCTGCCTAAAAAAAGAGTGACTGAATTCATTTAAGTAAATATTATACGACTCGTTAGATGTCACGTGATTCGAAGTCACAAGAATGCTAGAATAAATTCACATACTGTTAAATATCGATAGAGTGATGAGGGGGAATTTTGTATTTAGTAGGAATCGCTGGAGGATCTGGTTCAGGAAAAACAACCTTTGCCTATAAAATTACCGAAATTGTTGCAAATGAATTGGGTGGTGAAGAGATCTCCATCCTCTCTATGGATTCCTATTACTTGCCCACCCAACCAAAATCCCACTTATCCGAAACCGGAAAACCAAATTTTGATCACCCAAGCGCCTTCGACTGGGAACTATTAAGATTTCATTTGGAGTCTCTCAAAAAAGGGGAATCCATTGATGTGCCCGTGTACAATTTTTCAAAAAGCGCCAGAGAGAATAATCAAACTAAAAAAGTTGGCCCAGCTTCGGTCGTGTTATTTGAAGGAATTTTTTCGCTTTTTTTAAAAGAAATTAGAGATATTTTAGATATCAAAGTTTTTTTGCATGTTGATGCAGACATGAGATTTACGAGAAGATTGCACCGTGATGTGAAAGAACGAGGTCGATCTCTAGAGTCTGTCATTGCCCAATATTATGAAACCGTGCGGCCTATGTACCAAAAATACTTAGATCCCCAAAGACAATTTGCTGATTTTATCGTCGGAGAAGAAAATGATAATGCGGCAAAAATTTTGTCAGCTCGCCTAAAAGAGATTTTACTTCCAATGCCTGAAAATAAAATGGAAAATAATAAAGAACAAACACTTCATTAAATTACTAATAAAATTAATAAAGTAAAATAAAATAAATCCTATGAAAAATTCCCAAACTTCCAAAGTCACCTTTACTCCCTTAGGTGGCCTTCGCCAAATTGGCGCCAACATGTCGCTTTGGGAAGATGAAAAAAATGGTTTCATTATTGATTGCGGAATTATGTTCCCCAATGAAGATTCTTTTGGCGTCGATTACCTCATTTGTGATTTTAAAAACTTGGACAAAGAAAAATTTAAAGATTTGATTATCACCCATGCCCATGAGGATCACATTGGAGCAGTCAACCATCTTCTCGAGTTTCATCCGAAACTTACTGTTTGGGCAAATCCTCTTGTGCAACAATTTTTGAAGCGCAAGCACCCTCAGCTTTTTTCTGGTATCACCACTGTTCGTACCATTACTCCAGAAATCGCCATCCAGCTGGGGAGTTTTCACTTAGTTCCTTTTGTCGTTCCCCATTCTGTTCCTGATAGCCTTAACTTTATTATTAAGCATGATGAACAAGAATACGCTTGGATTTATAGTACCGATTTCAAAGTGAAATCCAATTCCACCGAAGGTGACTGGAAAGAAGCTTCTTACCCTTACGAATTTGTAAAATCCCAAACGTTTCAAAAAAGATTAGTCTCTCTGGTGGATTCCACCAATGCACTCGTTCCCGGATCGACTCCAAGTGAACAAGAATTAAAGGCGGCGATTAGAAGTTTGTTTCAAAGTCAGGGAAGAATTTTTATCACGCTTTTTAGTTCTAATTTAATTCGCCTAAAAAATATTATTTCCCTGGGTATTCAAGAGCAACGAAGAATTATTCCTGTTGGCCGCTCCGTATGGAATGCCATTGCGATAGCTCAAGAATGTGATTTTTTGGCGAAAAATCTTCCCCTCTACGACGAAGAGGCCCTCAACGATGCTGAGATTCAAGACCCCAATAACTTATTTATTGTTTCGGGATGCCAAGGTGAAATCCGCAGTGCGGTCCACCGAGTCGCTAGCGGTCAAGATGGAAAACTTAAACTTAAAGTCGGAGATCGGTTTGTCTTTAGCTCTAAGACTATTCCTGGAAACGAAAATAAATTAGGCTTCATCCAAAACAAGATTGCGGAATCAGGCGCCACCATCATTACGGCACACGATGAAATGATTCACGCCTCCGGTCACCCTGCACAGGATGACTTAAGATCTTATTTTGAAAACTTGCTTCCCTCAGTAGTTATCCCGATCCACGGCGAAACTTGGTATTTGCAGCGAATGACGGAATTTGCCAAACGTATCAATCCTGATACGAAAACTTATTTTATGCTCAACGGGCAAAGTCTCGTATTCTCCTCCCAAAATATCGAATTAGATTTCGGAATTCACCACGGACTTGACCCGGTCGCCTATCACGGAAGAAAAATTCCCATTTCGAAAACCCAAATCAATGTGAGACGAAAAATTGCCTCCATGGGCGTTATTTTGTGTAGTTGGAATAGAAGAAATCTCGTCTTATCATTACTGGGACTGCCAGAATTTTTATCAGAAGCTAAAGCTAGAAAGGCTGAAGAATTTCTCGGATGGATATTAGATGAATCCGGCCATAATAAAGATACACCTGAATCCTTAAGCGAAAAACTGCGAATCAAAATCAGACAAAGCTATGAACTCATTTTAGGCTATCGGCCGATCGTAGAAGTTCACTTCCACGAATAGGAACATGCAAATTTTTTTCATTAGCTAATTATTTAGATTTATTGTATCTACCTACGTAGTTTTGTAACTGCCTAAGGCCCTCTGGAAATTTCGTCACGATTAGGACGACGTTTTGAGGCTTGCTCCTGGCAAGCCGCAGAAAAAGGAGTCCGTAGAGTGGCGAAATTTACGAGGGACCTAGGTAGTTACGATTTATTAAATTTATCTAACGTAACCCGCCAAGACTCCTTTCTTTTTTACTCACTGTGTAGAAATTTTTACTTGTGTATATTTTTTAATTTTATTTTTCCTGGGAAGTGGGCCATGGTCCGGCCTTATAGAAAGACGGTTGCAAAATCGTATGAATCATTTAAAAATGCATTTAAATTTTAAAGGAGAAATGTATGAACTTTCAGTTAAAATCTATTGGAACTAAAACCGTAGGAATCATTTTATTTTCCGCGCTTTTAGCTTCTTGTGGAACAAAACGTAACGCACCCATAGTGACGAAAAATGAAGGGGCCGGCGCTTCTTCATCACCATCTTCATCTGCACCCTCTGAAGGAACAGAGAATCTAACTACAAACACCGAAAAATCGGAAAGCACAGAAAATGAAATTAACTGTAAGAAAGATGCTCAAGTAGATGCGACAGCAGATTGCCTTTTAGAAGAAAACGTCAATCCTGATCCTGAATCTGTAACTACGCTAACGATTGGCAATGAAGATTTTTCCTCTCTCATTATTAAATCTAGCGAAATCGTAGAAAATGGAAATGCTAACGAAGTTCAGTACCTCACGTTTGAACATCGTTTGGAAGCGAATGGACCGCGTAAATCTACGATGATGACGGCGAGACATTCTACGGTAGACATTAAGGGAGCAACCCACGTATTTGCTAATATTTATTTACCTTACGGTAAATTTGATGTTGCGAATAATATTTTTGAAGTTGAAGTAAAAGATGAAGAGGAATTTAATGCTCTCAAAGCTTCTCTTCTAAAAAACAATGGATTGGATTCAACTGCTGCTCTCGTAACGACTAGTACCATTAATGAATTTAAATTTAATCAAGATGATGCGGAAGCGACAAAACTTTTTATTCCTCAAACTAGAGTTCGTTTCTTGAGACTAAATGCTCAAAAAATTGAAAAATTTACTTTTGAAGATGCAAAAGCAAAAAGTGATTGTGCTTATGGAGCTCAGTATACAACATCTATTTTAATAAATTTATTTGAACTTGGTGATGTTTCTGATTTTTATACTGCTCCAGATAAATCATTGAATGTAGATTTTTCTAATAAAGAGACATTATTCACGTCTGAGTTATCAAAAACTCCTTCTATGAAGACGAGAGTTGACGAATCTACCTTCTAAAGAATTTACGGGTGTTAGTTCAGAATGTACTGGTGAAGTACCTTGCGCTGATGCACTTAGAGTGCCCAACAAACAAGTAGAAAACGGCCCGAAAATTGCGCCTCCGGCGTCTAATAATAAGAGAAGACCACTCACGCCCTACTCGAGTGGGTTTAAAATAAAAATGTAAACGATTAGTTATTAAACAAAAGCAGGGATCACTTTCAAGAAAATGAGAGTGGTCCCTTTTCGGCACTTGAAGAAAAAGCGAACAACAAATCTAGTTTAAGTGAGACAAAGTTTCTTACTCAATGAATCAGTGAAAAAATCCAAGCAAATTAAATTTACTTCTTACAATAAATTCATTACCAATGAACTGCTGGCGACCTACTTTAATTTAATGATAAAGGAGTGCTCATGAACTGGAAAAATTTAGTTCTGTTTTTTGGATTAGTATCTGCATTGTCTTCATGTGGAACGAAAAAATCAAGTACCCTTGTATCATCTCCGGCCGCTGGAACTGGGGGCACGACAACTGATACTACGACCGACACGACGATTGATACAACAACCGATACGGCAACAACACCTGATCAAGTCGTTCTAACTTATGTAGAATCTCCTTTTGAATCGCTGAGTATTCAGCCAACATCCATTGATAAACCTGATTACTTCATGGTTACCTTTGAACATACTAAAACACCAGAACAACAGATCGCTGATGAAACAGCTTTTGCGGCACGCTACAATAAAGAAAGTGAAGGTAACCACCTTTTTATCAATCAAAATTTAGATTTTGGAAAACCTAATGCACAATACAATATTTACGAATACAATGTTTCGACGAACGAAGAGTTTAATGAGTTCAAGGCAAAACTACTCAATGATCGCAACACAAAAAACGCTATGGTGACTATTACTAGAGTAACGTCCATCGCTGGTCAACCGGTAACGACACCTTTCAATAAAGTTACATTTTTGAAACTTAATTTTGAAAAAATTGAAAACTTAAATTACGCTGAAGTGGCTGCTCGTTTTTCCAACCCTGCAGACGCCACCATCAACCTTTTTGAACTAGGCGATCTATCAACCTTTATCACTAAAAATATCGATGATGTGATTCCCTTTACCCCTGCTACTGCAGATGGATACAGAGGATTTGTTTCTAACTTAACTCCTGTGAAAATTTAAGTATGTCTACACTTTCTGAGTCTCTCAATAAGGCCAATGAAGATTTAAAAAACAAGGGTGGTGTCGATTACGACACTACTCACTTGCAATTAAAATCTCTTACCCAATCTGAAAATAATTTCATCGCCAATTTGGCCAATATCTCTTCTCTACTTAAGACTAATCATCAGTATTTTTGGGTTGGATTTTATTTAGTGGAAGAGTCCTCCCAACAACTTGTTTTAGGGCCATTTCAAGGAACTCTCGCGTGTACTAGAATTCCAATCGGGCGTGGAGTTTGCGGAACGGCGTGGAAAAATCAGGAATCACTTTTTGTCCCCAACGTTCATGAATTTCCCGGACACATCGCGTGTGATTCACGAAGTGAGTGTGAGATTGTGATCGTTTTGAAAAACTCCGAGACACAAAAAATTTGGGGCGTCTTAGATATCGATAGCAGTGCTGTAGGCGGATTAAAAAACGAAGATTTCCAAGCTTTAAAACTCATAGGGGAAACTATTAGTAAGCTTGGAAAATAAAAAATTTTCGTCCCTACTGTTCTTTTTCTTTTTGATTATCTCGTCTCAAAAAAGTTGGCTTATCAAACTCTTCTTCATTGAAATTCACAAAACCTAATTTTTCCGCAATAGATCTCGTTCGGTGGGAAAGATCCCAAGTTGAGCTATCACTTTTCTGTGCATCGTGATGATCACTGCTCGCCTTATCATTTTTATTTACATGGTTGGAAGTAAATTGTTTTTGCTGTTCAATTTTTTGGCCTTGTTCTTGGATATTTTTTGCAACACCAGCATGGGAATTTGATGAATTAACCGTAGGGTTTGTTATTGCTGAATGATTGGCCGCCATCGTCTGCTGCGATTGAATTTTCTTTTGCAATTCATTTTGTAGTGCATTTGCATCCAAGTCATTATTCGTTTCAAAAAAGGAATTTGAAGAAGTTGTATGACTACTAACATTCCCTACATTATTCTTTGATGATGAGTGAAACGAAAAATCGTGATTCATTGTAGATTTCATATCCTCACTATTAACTGGGTTTAATCCCTTCAATTCATTTTTTCCTCTCAATCCGGTAGCTATCACGGTGACCTTCAACTGATCTTCTAAATGTTCATCAATCACTGTTCCAAAAATAATCTCTGCTTCCTCATCGGCCGCTTCCATAATGAGTGTCATTGCTTCATTAGCTTCATGAGTGGTTAACGTTTTACTTCCTGAAATATTAATAATAATTCCAGTAGCACCATCGATAGAAATATCTTCAAGTAACGGTGAACTTATTGCAGCCGTTGCTGCCTTAATAGCCCGATCTGGCCCCGTCGCAAGACCAGTCCCCATGAGTGCGAGCCCTTTATTTTTCATGACAGTACTAACGTCTGCAAAATCGGCATTGATGAGGCCGGTATTGTTAATCAGGTCACTGATACCTTGAACCGCATTGAGTAATACTTCATCCGCTCGCTTGAAAGTATCTACGAGTGATAAATTTTCTCCGGCAAGTACGAGCAAGCGTTGATTAGGAATCGTGATCATAGAATCCACACAATCCTGCAACTCGCGAATTCCAGAATCTGCTTGGCGAATGCGCTTCTTGCCTTCAAAACTAAATGGCCTGGTGACGACACCTACTGTGAGTGCTCCCAATTCTTTAGCGAGTTTGGCAATGACGGGAGCTGCACCTGTTCCCGTTCCGCCGCCCATTCCTGCAGTAACAAAAACCATATCTGCCCCTTGAAGGGCCTCACTTATTTTTTCGTAATCTTCGAGCGCGGCCTTGCGTCCTACTTCCGGATTGGCCCCTGCTCCCAATCCTTTTGTAATTTCTGATCCGAGTTGAATTCGATGTTCTGCAAGACTCACACTGAGCGCCTGCGCATCCGTATTGGCCACAATATATTCTACACCAGAGAGTCCGTAGGTAATCATCGTGTTGACGGCATTACAACCACCACCACCCACTCCAATCACTTTAATTTTTGCGCCTAATTTTCCTGGTTTATCACTCGTTAATTCAAACATAGGGCCTCCGTTGCGATTCTTTTCTTATACTTAAAGTTAAAAAATATCTTTGAGAACCGATTTTATGGATTTAGAAAAACGCTCCATGATCGCAGAGTGTTTTATTTCCTCATCCGTTTCATCTTTATTTTCTTTATTTTGTTTATTTTCTTTACTGCTATTTTGTACGTGAGATTCTTCATTGGGAAGAGCTAGGCCGTGAGTTGGCTCTCGAATTAATCCCAGTACTGTTGAAAATTTTGGATTTTGCATCACCGTAGTCATTCCACCAAATGGAATGGGGTAACCAATTTTTGCAGGACGCTCTAAAATATATTCGGCCAGTTCCACGAGGTCGCGAATGAGAGCTCCTCCACCCGTTATCACATAACCGCCACTAATCATTTCTGAGTAACCTTTATCTTCAATTTCATTTTTGACAAGAGTAAAAAGTTCTTCCGCCCGCGACCCAAGAACCGAAGAGACATAACTCACCTGAACTTCCCGAGGCTTGGTTCCACTAATTCCTTGCACAGAAATTTGAGATGATTGATTTACTTTTTCTGGAAGCACAGATCCGTGATGAATTTTAATTCGCTCCGCTTCATTGTGAGGTGCTTTGAGGGCCACCGCTAAATCATTAGTAAAATGATTTCCACCCACAGGAATAATTTGCGAGTGTATGAGACTACCTTCCTTCCAAATGGCAATGTCAGTCGTTCCTCCCCCAATATCAATGACGACCACTCCCAATTCTTTTTCTTCAAGCGTGAGCACCGATCGAGACGAGGCTATAGGTTGCAACACAATTTGTTCTGGTTGAATTCCTGCTTGAACCACACAACGAATAAGATTTTGAATGAGTGAAGTCTGTCCCGTTACGATGTGTACGTGCGCTTCAAGTCTGATACCATGCATTCCGGTTGGATCTTTGATTCCCCGAATATTGTCGACCCGAAATTCTTGAGGGATCACATGTAAAATTTCACGATCAGACGGAATAACAATCGCCTTTGCGGCATCGAGAACGCGGTCCACATCTTCTTTGGTAATCGATTTCCCTTTAACGGCCACAACGCCTGAACTATTAAAAGAATAAATATGACTTCCAGCAATTCCAATGACTGCTGACCTCACCATGTGAACGGCGGCCATAAGTTTTGCTTCTTCTACAGAACTAAGAATGGATTTGACTGTTTGATCAATATTTACAACGGAGCCTTTCTTAAGGCCGTTGCTGGGATGAGATCCAACTCCAAGAATTTCGGTATCGCCTGACGGTTGATCGGCACCAATAATAGTACAAACTTTAGTGGTTCCCACATCAATCGCAACGCGAAGGTTTTTGTCTGTCATACTTGAGATTCCTTTCTCGTCACTGGTAATCAAACCACAAACCAGCTATCAGCATCATGCCAAAAGTTACTCACGAATAATCATCAAGATTATTGCGAGTATACTTTAATGCTATAGTCCGTCTGTAAACTTGACAACTACTTTCTTTGTGCTCGCCAAGTTAACGAGTGCTGGCATTCTATCAAGTTTTTCAAAATGATTTAATACCTTAGTTAATTTATCTAATTTAATATCCCACGAATCATCTCCTAAGAAAACGCTCAATCCTTTAGATTTTGTTTTTAAAATGAGTGTCAATTCATCTTCCGAATTTAGTATCACTTCTGATAAGTTAGTGCGGATCGACTTAGGAAATAAATCCAACAATTTTACAACTTTTAATTGTTTTTGCGCGACCAAATCTTCCCAATTGATGGCCATGTAAGGGAGTTTTTCATTGAGCATTCCTTCTTGCCTAAGGATTACCTCAAACGATGGGTCCATCATTTCACCTTGATCTCCCAGAATTCCCATGTAGCTTCGTTTCAATTTCTTATCGTAAATTTGTGCTTTAAGAAGTGGCCTTGGGCATTCGAATTGAAAATGAAACCGATGGGCGATGGGATTATAGTCTACGTGATAGTCTCTTAAAAAATATTTATCTACCGATCCGTCACTCATTAATTTTTCTTTAATTTTAAGTAACGATGATCCGGATTCGTAGTCTTTGATGATGGATAAGGCCAATTTCCCGACGTGCAACTTTGGACATTGATTGGCATGGATAACATATTTGGTTTCAGTCTTTGAAAAAAATAATTTATCGGATGCAAAAACTTGTGGTTGGATAACAAAAAAAATGGCGAATAAAGAATAAAGTTTCATTTGGGTTCTTGCACCTCCAGTTCTAATTCTATCCCTTTCTCCTCTTTAATGCGCCTCTTAATATGTTCGACTAGGCGGATAAAATCCGAGTAGGATGCTCGGCCTTTATTTTCAATAAAATTGGCATGAAGCAAACTAATTTTAAGATCTCCCATTTCAAATCCTTTGAGACCGATCTCATCGATTAATTTTCCCGCCTGTTCTGGTAGCGGATTTTTGAAAACGCATCCACAATTTTTAGACGCCAAAGGCTGGGTCTTTTTTCGGTAAGTTAAATATTCATCAATTCTTTGATTCACAAGTGATACATCTATTTTTTCATACTTAAGAACCGCAGCAACGATGATATCTCCGTCATGTAAAAATAAATTTTTTCGATATGCAAAATCTCGCCCAGGATCGATCTCGATCGTTCTTAATTCCCCCGTAGAATTCATCACATCAACAGATTGCAAAATGCTTTCCGTCTCGCCATATTTTGTTCCCGCATTCATAAAGATGGCGCCACCCAAACTGGCCGGTATACCAGTGAGAACTTCCCAACCCAGAAATCCAAATTTTTTTGCATACTTAACAAGGGTACTAAGGGAAACAGAGGCCGGAATGAAAAATGTTTTTTTCGTCTCACTAAAAATGGATTCATCAAAAGGAAATTGCAATTTGATATAAATCCAGTCACTGGCGTCATCTGGAATTAACGTATTTGCTCCCCACCCAATGGGAAGGTATTTTATTTTATTTTGTTTTGCGAAGTTAAGAAAAATTTTTAAACCTTCTAAAGATTTAATGATGACGTAGTTGCCTTGGGAGACCAGTCTGAGAGTAGATAAACTAGTAAGCTCTACCTCAAAGTAGGCCTCTAAATCTTGATGCTTGGGAAACTGAGATAATGTAGTTTTTGAAATTGACATAATTATTTTAGATAGGTCTAGTTTGCTGAACTTTGCGCATGCTAATCGCAGACAAATATAAACCTAAAACTATAAAATTGGCCACGAGGGAACTACCACCGTAACTGATAAAAGGTAGATTGAGACCTTTCGTCGGAAGTAAACCAACGGTGACGCAAATATTAAGTAGTGCTTGAAAACCAATACTAAAGATGGCAGCAAGTGCAAATAGTGATCTGGTTTCCTCTAATACTCGCGTTGCAATTTTGAAACCATGATATAAGAAAAACATATACAAGAAGAGAACACCCACAAATCCAATAAATCCTAACTCCTCAGAAATGACACTTAAGATAAAATCGTTGTGGGCCTCTGGAAGATAGAATAATTTTTCGCGGCTATTTCCAATTCCCAAACCAAACCAGGATCCATTGGCAAATCCAAGGAGAGATTGAATCACCTGAAAGCCAGAATTTTGTGGATCTTGCCAAGGATCCATGAAAGCAAATAAACGTTGAACACGGTAAGGCTTGGCCACCATGATAATCGTACAACTCACGGTTGCGAGCATTAAAAAAGAATAGAAAAATTTTCTTGGAAATGAACTCATATAGGCAACGAAAAATATGTTCATCATGCAAAGCATGAACATTCCAAAATCAGGTTGGAAAACTAAAATAAGTGGCGGCCCAAGTAACATGGCAAGGTAAGTCATTCGTTCTTTGGATTCCCAAAAGACGAAATTTTGAAACAAATGAACGCTACATAACATGGTGGTATATTTTAAAATTTCTCCCGGCTGTAAGTGAAATGGGCCAACATCAATCCACCTGTGGGAACCTTTAACAACAACACCGATGCCAGGCACAAAAGTCATTAACACCAAGATGGTAGCAAAAATTTGCCACACGAAAGCGTTGCGAACCCAAAACTCAAATTTAGTAAGTCTCAATACCAGTAAAATACTGATGCCAAAGAGGCAGAATAAAATTTGTCGACTAATGAAGTGAAAGGAATTACCGAATTGTTCTTTGCCTAACAAGTAGCTTGAAGAAAAAACCATGACCAGTCCCAATGCTACGAGCATTGTTACTCCAAGAAAAAACCATCTTTCGTTGGATAGACCGGTCGTTTTTATCATATGAATTTATTATATCTGATTATGCTACAACTGATAGATCAGTTTTTTATAATAATTGCCCTTTTCCACATAATCTCTAAAAACATCCGTGCTAGGATTTCCCGGACACAGTACAATTGAGTCTCCGTTGCGAGATTTTTGGTAGGCAAGCAGTACCGACTCGTCAAAAGACCCCACAATGATAGTCTGGGTAAAATCCCCTAGATCACGGTTCATCGCTTCTTTACACTCGCCCACTAGCACCAAAATTCTCACTTTGTTTTTGATTACTTCTTGGTAGCGCTCAAAAGTAATCTCCATGTCTTTTCCGCCCGCAACCAAAATGACCGGATCCTTAAAAGACTCAAGAGATTTTCGCAAATCATCCATCGTTTCAGATTTGGAATCGTTATAAAATTGGACACCATTTTTTTCACAGACAAATTCCAAACGATTTGGGACGCCTGGGAATTTTTCAATCATGCTTTGGATGGAAGCATCACTTAAGTTCAGGGATTTTGCCACCGTGATAGCGGCCAGCATATTTTCACGATTATTTTGGCCAATGATTCGCATTTTACTAACTTTAAATTCCGAGTGGTAATTGATGTTAGAGTGGATTCGGTGTTCATGGAAATGTGTACCTTGAACTTCTGACATAACTCCTAGCGTGACAAAAGATTTTCTTGAATACCAATAGACGGGTGCCTTTAAATCTCTGAGCGCATAATTTGTGGCGAGTTTGTCAAAATTGGCCACCAGCAAATCATCCGGGCCCAAAAGTTTGGCCACCTTTAGACTTGTATCCATAAATTCGCCCACCGATTTATAACGATTGGGGATCATGGTCTCATCCAAATTAGGGTAAATAGCAACGGTAGGTTTGAAAAATTCTAATCCTTGGATCTGATAAGGAGATAATTCTAAAATACAATAATCTATCTCATCTTTATTTGGCAAAGCGTGAAAATTAATGAAAGGTTCTTCACTGGTTCCGCCTACAAAAATATTTTTTTTATCCATTCTAAGGGCGTAGGCAATCATCATGGCAATACAAGTTCTGCCATAACTTCCGCAAACAGCTATGATTGGCTTTTGGCAAAATTTTGCAGCAAAAGTAAATTCAGAATAAACTTCTTTTCCTGACTCGCGGGCCGCCACTAATTGCGGCAAATAAGGATCCACCGAAGAAGTATAAACGATCAGATCGGCCTCTAAAAAATCTTCTTCTTTATGCTCACCCAAAGTTAACTGAGGAGTGGGATTAATTTTCTTTAAGCGCTTAAGCTGCTTATTTAAATCAAAAATAGGACGAATATCAGTTACACGGATGTGACACTCAAGTGTGTTGAAAAAATTTATAAGGGCAAAGCCTTTTTTTCCCAGTCCAACGATTAAAACTTTTTTTCCGCGATACCTTTGCATTGAATTACCTTATTTTAAGAGTGGATAATGAAATAATAGCTGTTAGTAGTCCTACGATCCAAAATCGAACAATTACTTTTGGTTCTTCCCAGCCTTCCAATTCGAAGTGGTGATGGATAGGCGCCATTTTAAAAATTCGCTTGCGCCTCGTCTTAAAGGAGGCCACTTGCAAGATGACTGATAGCGCTTCAACGACGAAAATGCCACCAAAAATTAATAGTAAAAATTCATTCTTGCTGATCACTGCCATAGCCCCAATCATACTACCTAAGGAGAGAGATCCCAGGTCGCCCATAAACACTTGCGCTGGGTAGGCATTGAACCATAAAAATCCAAGTCCTGCGCCAATAAAGGCCGCACAAATCACACTTAATTCGCTTAAATTTTTCACATAAGGAATAAATAGGTAGTGAGAAAATTCTACGTGACCACCGACATAACATAGAATGGCGAGCGTCACAAAACTCGTAATAATGGGACCAATTGCCAGCCCATCTAGGCCATCAGTTAAATTAACGGCGTTACTTGTTCCCACGATCACAAAGGAGGCCCAAAGCGGATAGGCCCAGCCAAGATCCATAATGGGGGATTTCATAAAAGGGATATAAATGAGGCCGTCCATGTGATCAGCGTAAAAAAGAAAATAACAAACCGAGGCAGAGAGAAAAAATTGCCAAAAAAGTTTTTCCCTCGCACTTATACCATCGCTACTTTGTTTTTTGATTTTTTTCCAGTCGTCCATCCAGCCTAAGGCAGCGTGACCCAATGATATGGCGAGGACGGCCCAAAAAGGCGCGCCAAAAAAATTTCCACAAACCGAAATCGCCACTAGGCCACCCAGCCAAATAAAAAGACCACCCATGGTAGGTGTTCCGCCTTTCTTTTTGTGAGATTCAGGGCCAACATCTCTAATCACTTGTCCAAACTGTTTTTGCTTGAGCCAAATAATGCAGCGACTCCCGAAATAGTAGGAGAAAATAAATCCCAAAATGATCGCTACGAATGCACGAAAAGTGATGTAGCGAAGAATTTCAAGACCAGCAATTTGATGAACGTAAGGATAAAGAAAATGAAAGAGCATGGCCTGATGACCTCAAATATTTTTAATATAATTAAGATAATACTAATTATGTAGAATAATCGGATGTTAGGAGATCGCAGCTCCACAACCCAGACGGTTGTTTTACATAATTAGTGTAAGTATTCCAATCTAACCTAAATCCACCAAAGACTCCAGCTGTAAAGCGCGACTTCCCTTTAAGAAAATAAAAGAGTGCTCTTTTGTCCATTTAGGCCAATAAATTTTAGCTTCGAGAGTCGTGTCAAACACTAAGCATTCACGATCAAGACCTTTTTGAAATTTCTTTTGCATCGAACCAACATAAACCACATTTATCCACCCCATTGTCCTAACGAGTTGCCCAAGTTCTTCGTGATATTGGTCTTCTTGAGGCCCAAGTTCTCGCATGTCAGCAAGAATAATTAGTGATTGCTTGAGCTCTTCATCGCCGTGCTGAAGACAAAAAGTTTTGAAGGCCAACAACGCTGCTTCCATGGAACTGGGGTTTGCATTATAAGCATCAAGGAAAATTTTATTTCCAAATTTTGATTCTAACCACTGAGAACGATTATTGGTGGGACGAAACTGAGACGCGGCCTTCTCTAGGGAGGAAATAAATTCTACGGAAACCTCTGCTGGAGGTAAACATAGGTACGCCATAACGCAAGCATTCGCTAGGTTGATAAAATTGTGTTCTCCTAAAATCCATGGATTTTCTATTTCAAATAATTTTTCTTTCCCCTTTGTGTGAACAAACAGCTGATTATTCTTAATTCGGTAGTAAAAATCCACTAACTCTACATTTTTTGCATCTCGAGAAAATGTCTTAACCCAAGAATGCTTACTTAACTTTTTTAATTCTAGGTCGTCATCATTTCTTAAGAAAAAATTCATGGAATGTTTTTCTTTTTTTTGTAATGACTGGAAGCGGTAAAAGGAAGCCTCTTCTTTACAAACATCGGCAAGCGTTGGGAAAAATTCCATATGGGTATGGCCAATATTAGTGGTCAATCCAATATCAGGAACAGCTACTCGGCATAAAAGCTCCATCTCTCCGGGGTGATTGCTGCCATATTCGACAACAGCAAATTTTGTCGTCCTCGTATCAATTTCTAATAACGTTAAGGGAACACCAAGATGGTTATTATTATTTTTCTTAGTAAAGACCACTGTGTCCTCCCAAAGGGATTTCATGATGTGAGACAACATCTCTTTAGTCGTTGTTTTGCCATTTGATCCTGCGATGCCAATTAAAATTCCACCACAGGTGTCTTGCCAATGAGCAGAATGAAGTTGCGCCAACTCTTGCAAGTAAAGAACTGTGTTTTTAACTATTAAAATACTTACTTCAGGATATTGCTCTTTTATGGTTTCAATGATGGAACGGGCCTGCTTACTGTCTTGTGCGATGAGGAGAGAAGATTTTTGAGCTGCCTCCAATAAAAATTGATCGGCCTCAAATTTTTCTCCAGAAATTCCAATAAAAGACTGCCCACTTTTCAAAATTCTTGAGTCTGTGCAAATTTCCAAGTGAGAAGGCAATTGATGGTAATTTGCACCTTCGATGAATTGAATAATAGATAAGGGGCGAAAATAAAAACTTAATTCAACCATGGTCATTCCTTTGATTCATGAATGAAACGACAACGCCCTCATCACTATAAGGATGTTTCACATCATTGATTTGGATATAATCTTCGTGGCCTTTTCCGGCCACGAGCAGTACTTCATTAGGCCTAAGCCCTTTGAGAGCTTGCTTAAGCAATTTTTCTCGGTCGCTATCGCGCTCGTACGGGATGGTTATTCCAGGGATAATGTCATCGATGATCTCCTCTGGTTTTTCAAACCGAGGGTTATCAGAGGTAACGTAAATATAATCTGCAAACTTTGAAACGGCGGCCCCCATGAGCGGTCTCTTGGTTTTATCCCGATTGCCGCCACATCCAAAGAGAACTTTTACTTTTCGATCTAGGAAATTCTCTTTTAAAGACTTGCATGCGTTCTCTAATGCATCTGGTGTGTGAGCATAATCAATGGTGACCACACCGCCCTTTGGCATTTTTTTTATGATCATTCTTCCAGGGACTTGAGGGATTTTATTTAAGTCCACCGGCCTCAAAATTTTATTTTCTCGTCCTAAAATATCTCTTAGTAGCGAAATGGCCACCGATAAATTGTCTCGCATGAAATGGATTTCTGTCATGGGATTATTAGAATTTGCAAAATCTACCACATCGCATAGTTTTGCCTGACGACTAGGAATCTTTTTGAAAATTTCTTTTTGACTAGCAGGTAAAAATAAAGAAGCATCTGGTTTTAAGTATTTTAAAATTTTCAATTTTGAAGCGAAATAGTGCTCCATGGTTTTATGATAATCTAGATGATCTTGGGTAAAAGAAGTCCAGCCGGCACCATCAAGTTGAACATGAAAAAATCGCTCTTGATCGAGCGCGTGACTGCTCATCTCAAATACACAATAATCAAATTCCTTTTGATACTGATAAATATATTTTCGAAATAATAAATATCCCGGACTAGTGAGTGAAAAATTCTCCCCAACTTTTCCATTGAGAAAAAGTCCAAGCGTACCGATCAGCATTGTTTTGCACTGTTGCTCCATTAGTAAATGATGCAAAAAATAGGTCGTGGAAGTTTTCCCATTCGTACCGGTTATCCCAATCATTTTCTTATTTTGAGGATAGGGATATATTTCATCACACAATTTTTCTTGAAACTCATGCCACTCACTGGGTCTAATCACTACGAACGAGAGCGCTGCTGGTATTTTCATTTGAGGCATTGATGAAAAAAAAATTAACTTAGGAAGTGTCGCTAGATCATTAATCCGTTTCTCTAAAATATTTTGCGCTTCAAGTCCCGCATGCAAATGATAGAGAATAATTTCATCAGACTTTGCATGATTCAATTGATCATGAATTTTTGAATAAGAAACACGCTCATTTTGGCTAGAGGGAAAATTCCCACTTAAAAAAAAATTTTGTAACTTATTTAAACTTAAAACATTTTGAATTACTAAAGAATCGCTATCTCTACTCATATACTGGCTCTTGAAAGTGAAGTTTCACCTTGGCCTGCACGGATTTTTTTGTCCCTGCGCTAGGTTCTTGAGAGACAACAATACCATGGCCATTGGATTCTAAATAGATTTGTTCTCGATCGGCCAATTCAAAACTTTGAATTTTATCTAGGCCTCGAAAATCAGGGATCGTGGGAACTTTAGGATCAAATTTCTTATCATTTTTCTTGTCATTTTTCTTATCGGTTTTCTTAGCGCCAATAGTTTTCGCAGATTTAATTGATAGAGTCTGCTCTAAGGCCATTAAATCTAATTCTTTGGATTTCTCTTCCATTGGGGCGGCATTGAGATCGCCTCTTTTATATAAAATGGACTGGGCAACATTGGCAAAAATAGGCGCGGCCACATCATTGCCGTAAATTTTTCCTTTAGGTTCATCTATGTAGACAAAAATAATAAAGCGGTTTTGCACGTTGGAAGGATAACCTGCAAAGGCCGCAAAATACCCAGAGTATTTTCCAGTCTTATCCACTTTTTGCGCCGTACTGGTTTTTCCCGCTATTTCATAGTGATCAATTTTTGCGTTCCAACCCGTTCCTTCGTCAATAACGCCTTTTAGCATAGATTCTAATTTTTCCCTCGTCTTCGCAGAAAACATCATGGGCGGCGGTGTGGCGACTGTTTGCTTATTATCTTTATTCTCTGCTACGTTTAGATCCTGAGTAGGATCCAAAATAACTTTGGGGGCCATCCACTCTCCGTTATCCGCAATCGCTCGGTAGAGGGATAGAACTTGAATCCCCGTTAAGGCCACTCCTTGGCCGAAACTAATATTACTAAAACCAATTTTACTCTCCAACTGTTTGGGTTGATAGATTCCTCTGGATTCCGAAGGTAATCCAATATCTGTTTTTTCACCAATTCGATACTTCGTTAGATATTTTGCAAATTTATCATTTCCTAGGGCAAAAGCAATTTTTGTCGTTCCAATATTGGAACTATTTTGCAAAATCTCTGCCACCGATAATGTTCCAAATTTATGCCCTGAAGCTTCGCCAATGGTGCGATTGCCAATTTGAAATTTTCCATTCTCACAAAAAAATTTAGTATTTGGATTAACTATTCCCTCTTCCATCGCCGCAGCAATCGTAAATGTTTTAAACACGGATCCTGGCTCAAAAGGATTAGAAATAAAACCAAGTGAACGATTTTCTGGGGGGTAGAGATTGTACTCATTGGGATCAAAAGTTGGGTAATTGGCCATCGCCAAAATTTCTCCACTCTTTGCATCCATAATACCAATGCCTCCGCCCTTAGCATTTGTTTTTGCAATTCCTTCTTGCAAAAATTTTTCAGCTATCGTTTGCATATCTTTATCAATGGTTAAATAAACATCTTCCCCGCGGGAATGGAACTCAATCGTTTCAAATTTGATAGCTCTTCCTTTCGCATCTCGCATGTATCTAATGACCTTCGCCTGCCCTTTTAATTTTTGATCATAAGCAAATTCCACGCCACCAATTCCATGATTATCAACACTAACAAACCCAATCAGAGATGCGGCCAGTGTTCCATTGGGATAAAAGCGACTTACCTTTTCATCCACATAGATACCCTCTAAATCTTTAATTCGTTTAACTTGTTTTTCGTTTAAGCGAATTTCTCTTTCCAGGTAAGTAAATTTATTTCGGTGCTTTATTTTTTTAATATACTCGTTACAATTTTGTTCTTCTAAAATCTGACACAATTTTCGTATTTCGCGGTTATTGAGCAATTCTTTAGGCATGACAAAGATATCGTAACTTCTTCGGTTGATCGCAAGCGGAAGTCCATTGCGATCGTAAATATTTCCACGGTTTGGGTAAGCGGTCACTGTCCTGAAATACTGACTGGCCGCATAGTTTTTCAATTTTTCTTTTATGGATGTTTGAATATAAATGCCGCGGATGACAATTCCTACTGCGATCAAAGACAAAATGATAAAAGTAAATCCTGCTCTGGTCCTAATTCGATTATTCATATTTAAGTTTATCATTTTGATGGCACTCGCTATAGGCCAAAAGCTAGGGAACGACTAGGATTTGTTTATTTGAGGGGGCGTGAAGATCATATTTTTCGGCCATTCCTCTCAGTGAAACTGATGAAAGCGCGTTGGCCCGCTCTGCTTTTAATTCTTTGTTAAGCATAAATGTTTGATAAGATTTTTTTTTGAGTTCACCAATTTGATAATCGAGTTCCACATTTTTCATGCGAACTGCGATGTAGGAAACTCCCATGAGGGCAAACAATAATACAAAAATGGTATTGCGAGTACTTCCGAAGATGAGGTGAAAAAAGTTGCCGATTTTTTTTAGGCCAATCCATGCCATAAAAATCCTTTCTATAGAAATCGTTTTAAATTTTTTTGCGCTCTATTATCCTTAGTTTAGCACTCCTAGCTCTTCTGTTTAAAGCAATTTCTTGCTCACTCGCAATGAGTGGTTTCTTCGTTAAAATTCTAAATTCTGCTTGATCACAATCAAGAAAGAAATTTTTTACGATTCGATCTTCCAGTGAATGAAAGGAAATAATTCCCATTCGCCCCCCTGGTTTCAATAATTGAACGCCAAGCTCCATCGCTTTTTGGAGCACGGCCAATTCTTGGTTCACCTCAATTCTCAGCGCTTGAAAGACTCTTGTGGCCGGATGGCGATGTTGATGTCTAAGGGATTTTGGGTAGGAATAAAAACAAATGGCCTCTAATTCTTTGGTGGTTTGAAGGGGATTTTTTCGCCTTGTTTCCACTATTTTTTCTGCGATTCTCTCTGCAAATGGCTCTTCGCCATAGTCAGTAAAAACTTGAATCAACTTATCAAGCTTGTAATGATTTAAAATATCAGCGGCAGTTATCTCACTACGTAAATCCATTCGCATATCGAGCGGGCCATCCTCTCTAAAGGAAAACCCTCTTTTAAAGGAATCAAGATGATGGGACGAAACTCCGATGTCCGCCAAAATCATATCGAACTTGATTCGTTCCGTTTCGCTCCCCTCAGTTACCAACTGAGATAAAACTTTAGCAAAATTGTCATGAAAAAAAGTAACTGAATGGTTAAGGCCAAGCTTAGCTAACTTTTCTTTTCCGGCACTTAAGGCCTCTTCATCTTGATCGATAGCGTACACCTGGAGATGAGGAAATTTTCTCATAAAGGCAATCGAGTGACCGCCGCCACCGAATGTTAAATCCAAATAAGTAGCGGCATTTTTATCAGATTCAAAATGAGGTAAGAAATGGAGGATTTGACTTAAGAGTACAGGCTCATGTTCTAGATAATCTTCTTTGTTCTCATTCGTCTCTTTAGTCATTGATAAGAGTTTTTATCCAAGGATACATTTCAACATTGAAGCCTTTAGTCACAATGCTGTTTTTATTTACGGGATCCAATTCCCATTTTCTTGATAGCATCTTAGGGAGTACTTCAATTAAAAATTTGGTCACGTTCGCTTGATTCCGCTTCATGACTTTCATGATCTCTTCTAAGGTGCAAAATTCATCCTTCCAACAGTCAAAATCCGTAATCATCGATATGGCCGTGTAAGCGAGGCCGGCTTCTTGCGCCAAGTAGGATTCAGGCACGTTGGTCATCCCGATCACACTCGCACCCCAGCTTTTGAAGAGAAGAGATTCTGCTCTACTAGAAAATTGCGGCCCTTCTACGCAAAGATAAGTGCCTCGGTCATGAACAAGCGAGCTTCCTAAAAGGGATTTTGCTTCTTGAAATAAAAATTCTCTCATAGGCGCAAAAATAGGATAAGCAGCTGAAACATGTCCAACGACCCCCGCTTCAAAAAAGGAGCGTTTTCGCAGGCCCTTGGTCATATCCAGCATTTGATCCACAAAAACAAAATGTCCTGGTTTATATTGTTCTTGAAGTGAACCCACTGCCGACAAAGAAAGTACGGCCTGAGCTCCCAAAAATTTTAATGCGTAAATATTGGCGCGGTAGTTCACTTCTGACGGAGAAATCTGATGATTCACTCCATGACGTGGAAGAAAATAAAAAGTAACTTCACTATTTTTAATTTTTAGTTCAAGGATGGGTGCGGAAATTTCACCAAAAGGAGTTAATAAATTGTGCTCTTTAACTAGCTCCCAGTTACTTTGTGCCAATTCATAAATTCCTGATCCACCAACAATTCCAAGTTTCATCTTGTTTACCCAATTATATTTGCATTTGTTTGAAGGCCTCACCCATAGATTTAGATTTTGAAGACATAATATTATGATCTTCATCTCTCTCTAAATCTTCTTTGCAGTTGATACATAAATCTGCGGTTGGTCTGGCAATTAATCTTGCAAATTTTATCTCTGCCCCGCACTCTTCACAAAACCCAAAATCTTCAGAATCTAAATGCTGTAATGATTTCTCAATTTTCTTTAAATAAAATAAATCGCGATTTCGCATCCGCAAGATCTGCGCTTGTGTTAAATCTACCGTGGCCATGTCCACTTCATCAGACATTTCATCTTTTACATTTAAATTCCCAACAATCGGATTTTCTTGAAGAAATAATTTCTCTTTTTCTTCCATCAATTTTTCTCGAATTTTTTCTTTTTGCTTTAAACTTAAACCCTTTTCCTTACTCACAACAACCCCACATTAAAATTAATAAAAAAATTAATTTATTCCCCCACGAACATTGATCAGAACTAATTTGCTAATCATTTTCAAAGTTTCAAAAACGCCTTCGCCTTTGATGGCCACTGACTCAAACTCAGGATGATTTAATTCATTAAGTTTTTTTGTTAGGTCCTGGCGAGGCACTATATTGGACATATCACGTTTGTTCCACTGAAATACTAGTGGAATTTTACGAATGTCATATCCCTGTTCTTCTAAGTTCAACTTTAAACTACTTAAGCTCTCTAAATTGTCATCCATTCGCGAAACTTGCGAGTCCGCCACAAAGATGACGCCATCGACTGCGCGCAAGATCAGTTTACGACTTGGTTCGTAGACTACTTGACCGGGAACGGTATAAAGATGGAAGCGTGTTTTGTATCCTCTAATTTCCCCTACGTCTAGAGGTAAAAAGTCAAAAAATAAAGTTCGCTCATTATCGGTATCCAAGGTGGAGAGACTACTTTTGATTCCACCTTGAGTTTTATGAAAAATGTATTGAATATTTGTGGTTTTTCCACCAAGCCCGGGCCCGTAGTAAACAATCTTGCAATTGATCTCTTTACTCTTTTCATTCATCAGCGCCATAAAACCACCACTTTACTTAACAAGGATTGAATTAATAATTGTTTATTACTCTTTAGTCTTTATAAATTATCTTACATAGTAAAAAAAAATGAAACTAGCGTAATAATTATTTATAACGACCTAGGTCCCTCGTAAATTTCGCCACTCTACGGACTCCTTTTTCTGCGGCTTGCTTGGAGCAAGCCTCGAAACGTCGTCCCTCGACTGTGCTTGAGCACACTCTCGACGTGACGAAATTTCCAGAGGGCCTTAGGTCGTTCCATAACAAGTAGGAAGAAAAAATTATTTATACCCCGGATTTAGACTTCAAAAATTCTCACTTAAAGTACAACTTTGTTAGAAAAGGAAGCTGAAATGGTGAGCGGGTCAAGATACTCAAAATTCCCTCCGATGGGCATGCCAAGACCGATTCTCTCGACGGAAACGGAAGAAAATCTTTGCTTAATGAGGTCAGCCAAAAATGCGGAAGTGACGTCCCCTTCGACTGAGGGATTGATCGCTAAAATAACTTTTTGATATTCTCCAACAGCTAAACGTTCCAAAAGTGAATCTACACGAAGATTCCTTGAGGTTACACCCAACATAGGATTTAGAACGCCGCCAAGCAAGTGATAGTGGCCTTTAAAAAAGTTCGCGTTCTCGATGGCCACAAAGTCGGTAAACTGCTCAACGACACATAGAGACTTTTGCAACTTGCGCTCATCGTCGCTACAAAGATGACACACTTTTTTTCCCAAACTTTCTGGTAAATCCGTAAAACATCCGCACCATTCGCAATTTTGCAACGAACGCAAATGATCGATGGATTCTAGGAATTGCTGGGTATCTTTTTCATTCCAACGAAGCATGTCGAGGACATAGCGAAGGGCCGTTCGTCTTCCCACGCCTGGGAGGCCCTGAAGCGCGGAAATGGCCTCTTCAATTTTAGGAGGTAACTGCAACATGACTAAAAAAATCCGGGAATATTCATTCCGCCCGTTATCTTAGACATAGCGCCAGAAACCATCTCTTGGGATTCTTTCACCGCTTGGTTGACGGCCGTTTTTACTAATTCTTCTAGCATTTCCGTATCTGAGGGATCGACACACTCTTTTGAAATTTTCAATTCTAATATTTCTTGCTTTCCATTCACTCTCACTTTAACCATCCCGCCACCAGAGGATGATTCCACTTCTCTTTCCGCTAGTTCTTTTTGCAGTGCCGTTAACTTCGCTTGCATTTGGTGTGCCTGCTTAACTAATTGATTAATATTTTTCATATGAACTCCTCAAGTATGATTTTCATTATTATTTTGGTCTTGTTCAGATAAAAAAACACTATCGATCTTAGCATCAAAAGTCTTCTGTAGTTTTCGTATGACTTCGGACTCAACTAAATCAGTTTTTTGTTTTTGCATTTTTTTTTGCGTCTCTACTTGCTGAAATTCTAAAAAAGTTCGTCCCTCGGATTCTTCCACCGGATATTGAAAATCTACTTTCACGAATTGGTCAACAAACCCTAAAGCCTCTACCAAAATTGACTGCAAATTTTTTTGCTGCTGATCATTAAAATACTCATAAAAAATATTCGCTTCTTTGCGAAAACCTATTCTCAAAAATAATTTATTTGTGCGAACAGAGACCTCTTCTAGTTCTTGCTCTCCGCCTAAGAAAACGCCTTGCTGTAAATGTGAATAAATTCCTGGCGCGCGGTGAAAAAGTTTTTGCATCATTTGCTTAAAATCTTCAAAGTGAAGCGCTTTCAAAATAACCTTTGGTGCTTGTGAAGCTATTTCAATTTTATTATCTTCTGGATTTGTAGTTTGGGACTCTGCCCACTCCTTGCGTTTAGCAATTTTATTGAGAATAATTTTTATCGCTTTATCTGGAATGAGGGATTTAAGTGCCCAGTCTATATCTTTGGACAAGGTCTCAAAAATCCACGTTAATTCCATTTGCTGAGTAGGATTTTTTTCTTTCAGGGTTTCATCAAAAATTTTATCGAGTAGCTGCTGAGAAAATCTTTTTTCATCTACGTTCGAGTGAAATAATTCCGACAGTGAGTGATTTAATTTTTGAGCATTCCCTTCCATCAATTCTTGAAAAATCTTTGCCATTAGGCCTTCTTTAGCGATTCCCAAAAGCTCAGACGTTTCAAGTCCTAGATCCTGATTTTGATTTAGAAGTCTCACTTGATCAAAGAGGGTAAGCGAATCGCGAATAGAACCGCGCGCTTCTCTCGCCAAAATTTGGATGAGGCCATCATCGATTTGAATTTTTTCAAGCGCAGCTATTTTCTTCAAATATTGGCCTAAAACTTCAACCCCAATCGATTTGAGATCAAAGCGCAGACAGCGCGACAAAATGGTATCCGGAATTTTTTCAACTTCCGTGGTCGCAAAAATAAATTGTACGTGAGCAGGTGGTTCTTCAATGGTCTTGAGAAGAGCGTTGAAGGCAGAAGTGGAGAGCATGTGTACTTCATCGATCACATAAATTTTAAATGGCCCAACGGTCGGAACATAAGAAGTTGATTCAATCAGTTCACGAATATTTTCTACGCCATTGTGAGAAGCGCCATCCATTTCCAAAAAATCGAGGGAACTTCCTTGGTCGATACTTAAACATGATGGACAAACCAGACATGGCCCAAGCTCAGCACTGCGATTTTGACAATTGCGGGCCTTGGCCATAATGCGAGCGAGCGTTGTTTTTCCTACTCCCCGAGTACCGGTAAGTAAGATAACTTGGGTTTGACGATCACCTGAGAACACCGCAGTTTTTAGGGCCTGTACGGTTGGTCCTTGGCCAATGACTTCCGCAAATGTTTTGGGCCGATATTTGCGAGCAAGTAATTGAAACGTCATTTGAATGTTATCGATTTGCTAAAGAATTTTTTAACTAAAAAAAGCGTGGCCAAGCACCCAACACATTCTGCTACCGTTGCTTCGTTCCCGACCTGGCGGAGTTCACAGCGACATTGTCACCTGACCACCGATCGATCATATCAGAAATAGTCTCTTATGGTAAGAAAAATTCGCGCTCAAGCGCGGTCGGTAAACGGCAAGAATCGCTTTTTCCAAAGATAGCATAACGATGATTGGCCACAAATTGATAAAGCCATGGGCCCAAGGGAGTGAAAAGCCAGAGGATGGGAGGCAAAACCCAATTAAGGGGAAATCGTAAGTAAGAACTAATACGTCTAATGGCAAGATAAGCAAAAAGTAGTTGATCAGAATTTTTCTTTAGCAGAATGACGGAAGTCGGTCCTTGGATAAAAATGGAATGAGGGAGAAGTGTTTTAGCTGTCTCTCCTTGCAAGGATGCAATTTTAATTTTATCCGTTGGTGATTTAAATCTCATAAAAAAATCAACAAATCCGTTGCAAAGATTGCAAACGCCATCAAAAAAAATAATATCGTAGTCTTTATCCATAAATAAGTGTGGTGGCCGCAAAACCTAAATTAAAAAATAAATGCATGATCATGGTCATTGTCAAAGATTGGGTTCGGCTTCGAACAATTCCCAAAAAGATGGCCAAAACAAAAGTGTAAATTGTTTGATAAATAATGAATTGTTGAAACATTCCTGTTAATTGAAAATAGGAAAGTAAGTGGGAAAGGGCAAAGAAAAAGGATGTTAAAAGAATGATTCTCAAGTCACTATAATTGAATTTTCTAAAGCTTTCCCATAGTAAAAAGCGAAAAAGTCCCTCCTCGAGAAAGGGTGCTACGCAAAAGGCGATGATCATAATTTCTGGGTCTCGAAAATTCATGGGAAAAGAGAGATGAAGCGTGCCCATTAACTGAAAGCAAATAAATCCAAAAACAGAAAAACATCCTAATGCAACGATGAAATACTTATTTGTCTTAAATTTAAGGGAATTTTTTGTTTCCTTTTTGAATACAAAAAAACTCAGCAACACCAAAAAAAACTCAAAAGCGTAGGAATATTGAAACGGAAGTTCTCGCCATACGAGAGGATCTAACCCCAATCTTAGGACGAGAAAAGCAAATAATAAAAACCATGCCATCATTTATATTCTCAACTATGCCAAGCAATTTATAATACCATTATACGGCGGTCATAAAATTTTGATGAGTTTTATTTTTCGCGATTTAAAAAAAGATGGCGGAGAACATGGGATTCGAACCCACGAACGGTTTAACCCGTTACACGCTTTCCAAGCGTGCGCCTTAAACCACTCGGCCAATTCTCCGCAATGAACTTTAAAATGAGCTCTTAAATTATCCCAAGTAGACTAAAAGTGACAAGTTTGGATTCCACCCTCTCATCATTTTTTCACCTAGAACTTAAGACTGAATTATATTTTTCTCGCCGTTCTCTAAAAAACCTAGACAATAATTCCCCACACTCAAGCCCCTTAACTCCCCCCACCACTTTCATTTGATGATTGAGTCTTGCATCATTGTGCAAATGAAAACCCAATGAGATTGCTCCGCCCTTTTTATCAAAAGCACCAAAAATCACTGTTTCCAATCTTGCTTGTTGAATAGCGGCCATGCACATGGGACACGGCTCTAAAGAAACAACCAAGTGGCAGTTGGTCAAACGCCAATTTTTCATTTTTTGCGCTGCCTCTGTTATGGCATAAATTTCTGCGTGTCCACAGGGATTAAACGCGGCCTCTTTTAAATTGCGCGCTCTAGAAATTTCACGGAAATTCTCATCAACCACGATCGCGCCAACAGGAACTTCTTGATTATCAAAAGCAATCTGTGCCTCTTGAATGGCCTGATCCATAAAATTTTCCCAACGTAAAAGTTGAGCAGCGGGATTTAAATTCATGTTAGTTAATTTCAGTTAATTTTTGATGATGGAAAATTTCATTTTCATTTTTTCCTGTGCGTATTGCTTCCAATAATTAAAGAGCAAATCTACGTCGTTTCTCTCTTTTTTGTTTGCGGTGATGAACCTAACACCGTAGGAATAACCACGCCCTGGAATTCCTTCACTCATAGAACTTAAGTGAACTTGGTAATGACGTACTTCGCCTAAGAATTCCATAATCAATGTTCCAGAACAAGGAATTTCAAGCATCCTAAATAATGTTAAACACCCAGCGCCACGACGGATATCGGTTAAGCGCGACTCGATCACTTCTCCTAAAAAAACAAATTTGGCCTTTAAATCGGCGCGAAAACGAAAATCATAATCCCCCATGGAAACCAGAGGATAATAGAGCGGCGTATACATCAGATAAAACATGATGAGCGTTAACAAAAATATGGCCAAGGAAGACGCCACCGTAACAAAACTTTGAGGCTCTCCAAGGTTTTGCAATAAATGATAAAGCATATAAGTATCAAGCATGGCCGTGAGGCCCCAATAGGAGTAGTAAAGAAATTTTAAGGAGCGCCAGTAAAAGCGAAAAAAACCGATAGAAAAAAGTAAAATTCCCAACCATAACAAAAACTTGATTCGCGATAAAACGAAATAATTGTAGAAATGACTTCCAAAATAAATAATGACGATTAGCCAGTAGCAAAGCATCGAAAATTTATGTGAAACATGTAAAGTAAGTTTACCGGATAAATCTCTTCCCATAGAATCATTTTAACTTAAAAATTCGTGAAACAATAACTACTATTATGACCCTAAATGAAACCATCATATCATTTACATCAAGTACTCTAAGAAGTCCTTGGAATGATCTTCTCAAGGAGGAGTTGCAAAGGCCCTACATGATTTCCTTGACGAATTTTTTAAATTCAGAAAGAGAAAAAGGTAAAATAATATATCCCAAAAAAAATGAAATTTTTGCTGCCTTTGAACATACACACCTCGATCAAGTGAGAGTGGTCATCATTGGACAAGATCCCTACCATGGTGAAGGGCAGGCCCACGGACTCTCCTTTTCTGTCGCTAAGAATGTTGCCTTGCCACCGTCACTTAAAAATATTTTTAAGCAAATTCAAAATGATTACCCAAAAGTAAAATTTAAAAATGGATGCTTAATTCCTTGGGCAAAACAGGGAGTATTTCTCCTCAATTCTGTTCTCACTGTCGAAGGTGGAAAACCAGGTTCACATGCAAATAAAGGATGGGAAATTTTTACCGACCGTCTGATCCAAGAGTTAAATGCTCAAAATAGGCCAATCGTCTTTTTATTGTGGGGAAATTACGCAAAGTTAAAAGGTGGCCACATTGATCCTAAAAAGCATTTTATCTTAACTTCACCTCACCCATCGCCACTCTCCGCTTATCAGGGTTTCTTAGGAAACGAACATTTTAAGTTGGCCAACGAATTTCTTGAGCAAAATGGAATGAGACCAATTGATTGGTCAATCCACTAGCCGCCACAAATTTTTCGCATAAAGTCAAAATCAAGTTATAATTGAATATAAGTCAATAAGTGTATCTGAGGTTTAACATGGATGTTGCTCAGTCTAATTTTTTATATCGCCGATGGACGATCCTTCATTTACTCTTTTTTGCGTTAATGATTCTTGCGCTCTCGCCCAGAATTATATACGCCCAAAAAATTACCAAGGTAAAAGGTAGCCAAGTTATTTTTAGTGTAAAAGGTCTCAGCGTCAGTGGCGGTGATATCCTTGTGATTTCTTCTGATGGATATGAAGCGGGTAAACTTAAAGTCGTAAAGGTTGGTTCAAGTGCGGCCATCGGAAAAATTATTGAAGGGTCAGCTTTAATTGGCGATAAAGTTAAGATTGATAAAAAATCATCCCCTTCACTCGATTCGGGCGATTCTTATCTCAGCTCAAATGAGAGCAGTAAAGGCAGCCGGGCCAGTAACAAAAAATCTGGCAGGTCAAAATTCTATGGGGCCGTTGGTTTAGGAATGTTAAATTTTTCCACTATTGAAACGGCAACAGGTGATTTTGAATTTAATGCTATGACGGGAATAAATTTAAAAGTGGCAAAGATGAATAGTCGCGGTGGTTGGGGTGCCTCTTTTTATTTCGGAAGAACCACTGCAGCTTTTAAACAAAGATCAGCATTAATTTTTAATGATATCGATTTTAATTACTTAAGGTTGAATTTTGATTTAATGAAAGCGCTCTTTACAAAGGGAATTTACGGTCGGCTTGGTGCCGGAATAGCAAGTGGCTCTATTACCGCGACCATTCAAGGTTACGGAAATTACACACTTGATCTAACCGGTGTAAATGGTAACGCTGGGCTTGGATACCAATACTTAAGTAATAATTGGTTCGTGCAATTAGAGGGTGAAATTGGGATTGCGTATTATATGTCGTCAAAAGCGACGGCCCCAGCAGGGCTCACTGCTGCGAGCCCTGGAGTTATTGGACAAATGGTCTATGGAGCTATCATTAATGTTGGGCACTCATTTTAGTTATACCAACTTAGAAGGAATCAACGGTGACAATTTCATCCGTAATTTGTGAGGCGATCTCAGGAATATAAATTCCTGTAAAAGTATGGCCACAACGCGAGATCCAATAGTTGTTGTCATGGTAAGCGTAGCCGGGACGATACAGAATGGATTTCAAATTTTCTGAGCCGCTAAAAAAAGTAACACTGGTAAACTGGGAATCATTTTCAGTCGGTTTTTGATAGTAGATTAATAGTGACGATTTACTTAAATTTCTAAATTCCATTCCATTAATTATCCACCAATTTGAAAAAGGGTGCTTATTTGTAAAGTTAACGTAATTGGTAGTGGAAATCTGCCAATAAATGGGGTCATTAAACATTTGCCCAGGGCATGCCCAACCGGTCATAGTTTCACCTTCTGGAGGAACTCTTTTGATTCCGTGCTCACTACCTTGAATATAAATGGTTGTCTTCAAGGGGACATAGGAAAAGGAAAGGGATAGCTGTTTTCCGGGATTTACTGCATTTTTTAATGGTGCGAAATTTGGGAAAAAATCCTCTCGATTGCTCGCAACATAGAGACGATTAGCATTATCTTTATCTTGTGTTTGAATTTGAGTTTGAGTTTGAGTTTGAGTTTGAGTTTGAGTTTGAGTTTGAGTTTGAGTTTGAGTTTGAGTTTGAGTTTGAGATTGAGATTCTCTCATCTCATATACCTCGCCCAAGTAAGAAAGATCAGATTTTTCAATCTCAGGTGATAAAAAATCCCATTTCAAATCACCGTCCACAAAATAAAGCACAGGTATCATTTTGGAAACGATGCTTGAAAATTGGTCTTTAAAATTAAAAGTTTCTGCTCTATCGATGGAATTCAATACTAAACTATTGGGCCAATTAATCGGAAGAGATTTTAACTGGGCAACGACAGCTTCCGCCTCCTTGTAATTCATCTTCATTCCCATATTGATTTGCTGGTTGCCTTCAATAGAAATGTGCGACGGCAATTGAACAGGAATAATTTCGATTGAACCATCTATCCTAAAATCATCTCTGGTGCTTGAATTTTGTATAAAATCCAAGGCGTCTTGGCTGGGTAAAAGATAGATATCCATGAGATGAAGAAAATTTTCTCTTAAACTACTAAAATTTGAAAATTCTTTTTTATCTCCAGTTGAGTTCAGGATATCTGTGAGGGAATTATCTCTCGCCCATTTTAATAATTCATGTTTTACCGCGATCTTCGAGTCAAGCAACTTAAGCTTAACAGTTTGTGAGGTAGTGGAATTTGTAAGAACTAAATTGGTGGCCTTAAAATTCCATTTGGGAAAATCGTTTACTTTTTGTCTCAACGAATCTTCCAGAAAGTCGGGCCGCAAATCTAAATCGCCATCTTTGCCCAGTCTGGCGGCGGATTTATCAAACCGTTCTGTTGAGGGATTATCTTTTTTGCAGGAATAAAGATGAGCTGAGCAAAGTAAAAGCACAAAGAATCTCATCCATCTCGATAGATTTAAGTACATGTAGGCCTCCTAAATTTAAAAAATTGAGAACATATTGAGTGCAAATAAATATTTAAATATTCTTTCAAAGTAGAGATAAAACTAAGGACTGCTCTAAATGGAAATATGTTGAAATAAATCATTTTATTCTTAAAACTGGCCTACTTCTGGCAGGACACGTAAAATGA
Source organism: Bacteriovoracaceae bacterium (assembly GCA_029865945.1). GTDB lineage: Bacteria > Bdellovibrionota > Bacteriovoracia > Bacteriovoracales > Bacteriovoracaceae > JARXAH01. Next base: position 32,836 of record JARXAH010000047.1, read on the forward strand.
GAGTTTATGAAAAAGAAAAAAATTTTAGTAACTGGAGCGGCTGGTTTCGTTGGAACAAATTTTTTATTTCAGTTTGCCTGCAGAGAAGATATTAAAAATAACTATGATTTTGTGATTGCTGACGCTCTGACTTATGCTGGTAATTTTGATCGAATTCGTCCCCTTTTTGAAATTCATCAACACTTAATTTTTTGCAAAATTGATATAACCAATAAAGAAGAATTGGGAGCATTGTTTACGAAGCATGCTTTTGATGGAGTCATTAATTATGCGGCCGAATCGCACGTCGATCAATCTATCGAGTCGCCTGATAAATTTGTTCAAACAAATATCATAGGAACTCATCATCTTTTAAAAGAATCATTGGGCGTTTACCAAAAAACGCAAAACGAGCACTTCAGATATCTACAAGTCAGCACCGATGAAGTTTACGGTTCACTCAATAGTCATGATTTGCCATTTACAGAATTGACATCCATAGCACCTAACAGCCCTTACAGTGCAAGCAAGGCCTCAGCTGACTTACTGGTCCGTTCCTATTTTGAAACATTCGGTCTTCCCACAATCACCACAAGGTGTTCAAATAATTTTGGCCCTTATCAAAATGCAGAAAAATTTATTCCCGTAGTTATAAGTAAGGCGTGGCAAAACGAATCCGTCCCCATCTACGGAAGTGGTCGCAATATTCGAGACTGGATTCACGTAGATGATCATAATCATGGTATTTGGTTGGCATTCGAAAAGGGAAGGCCTGGTGAAATTTATAATTTTGGTGGTGGACAAGAATTAGAAAATATAGAATTAGCAATGCTGATTTTAAAAAAATTAAATAAACCGGAATCCCTCTTAAAAATGGTGACCGATCGCAAAGGACACGATTGGCGCTACGCGATTAATTTCAATAAATCAAAATCGGAACTCGCCTGGGGGCCAAAACGGTCGATACTCAATGACTTGGAATCGGTGATTCAAACTTATTTACCAACTTCATCTTAAGTTTCTGGGTATTTCATCCTCAAATCCTAAATTTAATCTCTTGTTTTAATTTTCAACTTAAACCAATTTATGAATTGAGATTTTAATTTTTTTATTTTATTTTTTTTCTGCTGCAGGAGAAAATATCTTTTCTGAATTTCCTCAACATAGATTGGGCTTAAAAAAAGTTCGTTATGTTTTTGGGTAATTTTTTGATAGGTATCAAAAACTTTATAGGGATCATGGCCAAACTTTTCACTTCGTGAATGATTTCTTTTTCGGTAATAAAAATAAAGATGATCTAACTTTTTGAATTTCGCTCCCTTTCTAAAAAATTTTAACCAATAATCCCAATCTTCATGTCCATTTAATAAATCTGGTGAATAACCCTCACTGAGTAGAAAAAAATGATATCGATAAATTGCTGAAGCATGCACGCAATTATTAAAAAGAAATTCTGGCAACGTGGGTGTTGTTAATCTCCAGGCGCCTTTTTGTTTTCCAAAAAAAATTCCATCGGTATAGCAAACGTCAAAATCTGGATTTGTTTCCAAAAATTCGATGCACGAGCTTAAATATTCTTCATTTAAAGCATCGTCACCATTTAAAACCATAGCATAGTCAGATACATGTGAAGACAAGGCAGCATTGTAGGCAATTGATGGCCCTTCGTTTTTTTTTCGTATAATTTCTTTGATTTTATATTTGCTTCGGAGTTCTTGATTCATTTCTAAGGTCTGCAGTTTTTCCAAGGTTAGTAAATCATTAGATCCATCATCAACAATAACGGTAATGTAATTATGAAAGGTTTGCTTGGATAGTGAATCTAAAGCATCCAACAAAAATTCCCCCTCATTGTAACAACTAACCACTACTAAGCATTCAGGTTTTTTTCTCTCTGGCATTGATTACTCCACTAAAAAAATTGATGATAGCTCAAGGTTTACTCCTAGTAAAAGTTGGCCATCCACACAGTTTGTGATAGGAATTTTAGACTTAACAAATTTTCAAAGAATAAGTCTGAATAAGGCTGGTTTGCCAATTATCGCCTTGATTAGAAAATGAAAATTAGTTAATATCTTCATAAATACTAATTAAAGATGTCAGCTTCTCATTTTGATGCAGTTATGGTGTTCCAAAAATAAATAAATTTCTTGGCAAGGATTCGGCCAACAATTAAATAAAGCAAAATAGATGAGATTAGGACAAAAACAATCTGAATGTTTAGTATGATTGAATTCCCAATAGTGTTTTCAATTTTATTGAATTTTCATACAAGTTAGATTTACCAATAAGGCTTGCCATGAAAGGAATTATTTTAGCTGGCGGCACTGGAACGAGACTATATCCCTCGACAAAAAGCATATCAAAACAGCTTCTTCCTCTTTACGACAAACCCATGATTTACTATCCCCTAGCATCCTTAATGCAGACGGGAATTCAAGAAATTCTCATCATCACAACGCCAAGGGACTTGGAAAGTTTTAAGGACCTCCTTGGTGATGGCAGTGATTGGGGAATAAATTTATCTTATATGACTCAATCTCATCCAGGTGGGATTGCTCAAGCTTTTATTATTGGTAAAGATTTTATAAAAAATGAATCTGTTTGCTTGATTCTAGGTGATAATTTATTTTATGGTGAAGGTCTTGATACGCAGTTTGCAAAGGCCTCCCATTTAAAAGAAGGTGCCATTGTTTTTGCCTACCGAGTGAGTGATCCAGATAGATATGGAGTTGTTGGGTTTGATGAATTCAATAATGCGATTAGTATCGAAGAAAAACCTCTTTCTCCAAAAAGTGATTTTGCCGTAACGGGAATTTACTTTTATGACTCCCAAGTATCCCACATCGCTGAACAACTAAAACCCTCGGCACGAGGAGAATTAGAAATTACTGACCTCAACCGAATTTACCTCTCTCAAAAAAAACTGAAAGTAGAAACTATTGGGAGAGGACAAGCATGGCTCGATACAGGCACGCACGATTCCTTAATGGAGGCATCCAATTTTGTTCATGCCATCGAAAAACGACAAGGCCTAAAAATTGCATGCCTTGAAGAAATTGCTTACATGAAAGGATGGGTTACCAAGGAAAAGCTAATCGAATTTGCTAATCAATACAAAAATAATTCTTACGCAAAATATGTGAATAAATTATGGAAATAATAACGACAACTATTCAAGATTTACTGATCATAAAACCTAAAATCTCAGACGATGATAGAGGGATTTTTTATGAGACGTTTCAAAAAAAAAAATACGAAAAAAACGGTATTACTGCAAATTTTGTACAAGATAATCGCTCTCTTTCCACAAAAGGTACCTTAAGGGGACTTCACTTCCAAAAAAACCCTCACTCCCAAGCAAAATTAGTTTCTTGCTACTCAGGTAAAGTACTGGATTTAGTCGTTGATTTAAGAACGTCTTCCCCAACTTACAAACAAAGCTTTCGTATCATTCTTGATGCTGAAGAAAAACTACAATTATTTATACCTAAGGGCATGGCCCACGGTTTTTATGTACTGAGCGAGTTGGCAGATTTTGTTTATAAGTGTGATGAGTTTTATCATCCGGAATCCGAAAGTGGCATCCATTACCTCTCCCATCAAATTAAGGATATGTGGCCAATGGAAGTTTTAAATCAAAATTCTTTAAAAATTTCATCCAAAGATTTATGTTTACCTCACCTCGATGAGCTTTCATGCGAATTTTAGTTTTAGGATCTACTGGGCAATTAGGTCAAGAATTCAAGTATTATGCTGAAAAATATTCCACAACATTGCCAAGGAATTGGGATTGGTTTTGGATGGATAAAAATAGTTTTAACTTATTAAACCTTGATCAACTAAAATCAAACTTAGAAAATTTCAGCTTTGATGTATTAATCAATTGCGCGGCTTATACCGCGGTGGACCTCGCGCAATCTAGCCCAGAAAAAGAAATCTGCATGAAAATTAATTTTCATGCTCCGGAAATCATGGCCATGATCTGCAAAAAAAAACAATCTAGGTTCATCCATTTTTCTACCGATTATGTTTTTGATGGAACGAACAAAGGAAAACCCTACCAAGAAAGTGACATCACTTCCCCTTTAAATCATTACGGAACTTCCAAATTACTAGGAGAGAAGGCCATTCAAAACATAGATGGTAATTATGATATTTTTAGAACTTCATGGATTTATGGATCCTTTGGAAAAAATTTTGCAAAAACCATTACTTGCAAAATTCTTCAAAAGGAATTATTGCAAATTGTTACTGATCAAACGGGAACTCCCACTTGGTCTTTTAAAATTGTAGAATCCATTATCCATTTACTACAAGGCCAGAACCTGAACGAAGAATCTCATTTATTTCACTTAAGCCAATTGGGAAACGCAAATTGGTATGATTTTGGATGCGCAATCTATAAGTTAATTTGCAAAAGAATTCCCAATCAAGAAGAAATTTTCCCCATACTTTCTGCGCAGCTAAATCAACCTGCGAAAAGGCCTGAATGCGTGATCCTTGATAAAACAAAATGGATAACATATTCAGGATTAAATTTGCAGGATTGGAATTATTGTCTAGAAACCCATTTCCATGAACAAGGATTTATATGAAAATATTGATTACGGGAGGGGCCGGATTTATTGGATCTCACCTTGTCCATCAATTAAATTTAGAGCATGAAATATATATCATCGACGATTTAAGCTCTGGAAATTCCGACTACCTTGCCGGAGCAAAATATCATTTCTTCCAAATGAAGATTGAAAACCATGAATTAGTTCACGGCCTTTTTGAAAAATACCATTTTGAGGTGGTGATACACCTGGCCGCAAAAGCTTCCGTTGCATTCTGTGAGAACAATCCCGTAAAGGCCAAAGAAATTAATTTTGAGGCGTCAGTTAATCTACTAAAAATAAGTCAACTTTTTAAAGTTAAAAAATTTATTTTTGCGTCCAGTGCATCTGTATATGGAATTCCACAAAGTTTGCCGCTTAGTGAATCTCAACTTGAACTTAATCCCATTAGTTTATATGGCCAATGGAAATTAGATTTTGAAAATGAATTATTAAAGGCCGAAAGTATCATTTCTTATAGTTTTAGATTTTTTAATGTTTATGGCGAAAGACAAGATCCCAAATCCCCGTACTCAGGAGTGATCTCGCTTTTTTTAAATGAATTTAAGAAAGACGATGATACTTTGCCAAGTATTAAGATATTTGGAACCGGCGAGCAAACGAGAGATTTTATTTATGTTGGAGAGATTGTAAAAGTGATGAATTATTTTCTTAATTCCAAAATTGCTTCGGGAAAATTTAACTTAGGCACGGGAATCCAAAGCTCGCTTCTAGATTTAGTTTTCATTCTAGAAAATGTTGCTAATAAAAAATCTTCTTTAAATTTTTTACCTAGGCAGCCTAACGATATTTTACACTCGGTCGCAGATATCGGATTGCTAAAAAAAGTTATGCCAAGCTTTAGTTCTATTGGACTACTTGAAGGGATTAAAAAACTATTTCATCACCACTAGTGCGAGATATTTTTCATAAAAAACACTTTAAAGGCAGTCATAAAAATAATTTTTACATCCAAATAAATACTTTGATTCTTGAGATAAAATTCATCTAGCTGTACTTTTAGGGGAATAGGAATTTCATCTCTACCATTTATTTGTGCCCAGCCAGTAATTCCAGGTCTTAAAGTGTCTACCGATTTTGATGTTCTTAATTCGATCAGATCAGTTTGATTAAATAGGGCAGGCCTAGGGCCAACAAAACTCATATCCCCAACCAAGACGGAATATAGCTGAGGAAGTTCATCTAAGCTCAATTTTCTTAGTATTGGACCAATAGAGGTTAAGTATTTTTCCGGATTGGTTAAAAGATGGGTGGCCAATTGAGGAGTGTCAATTTTCATGGTTCTAAACTTAGGCATTAAAAATATTTTATTATATCGCCCAACTCTTTTTGACCAATAACATATCGGGCCTGGCGAGGTAAATTTCACCAAAATTGCAAGAATGATTAATGGGATAAAAAATATTAACCCGACAAATAAAACTAAAAAGAGATCTAAAATTCTTTTCATATTTGTACTAGGTCACTGTAAGTATTCATGGATATCTTCTGCCTCATTAGAGATAATTTGACACAATCGCTGCCGAACTTCTTCATTTTTCAAGCTACTCAGTACAGTTTCAAATAAGATGAGGTCTTCCCATATTTGGTCACTTATTTTGTGCTTAGATGAAACAAAAATTTTTTCTTGCGAAGTCTCAATAATTTTTTCAGTGTCATAAAATAGCTCTTCATAGAGTTTTTCACCGGGCCTCATTCCCGTTTCTTTTATCTGTATATCTACATCTGGCACAAGCCCATTTAATTGAATTAACTGTTTAGCTAGGTCTAAAATTTTGACTGGCTCTCCCATATCGAGCACCATAATATTGCCATTTTTTCCTATCGTACTTGCTTGAAGAACTAACTGCGATGCTTCTGGTATAGACATAAAGTATCTTGTCATTTCCTTGTGGGTAATGGTTACAGGACCTCCTGCTTTAATTTGATCTAAAAATAGTGGCACCACGGATCCGTTGCTCGCCAAAACATTTCCAAATCGCACAATCACAATCGTACTTTCGAGACATTTTTCCGCAAATTTTTGGCAAAGCATTTCGGCAACTTTTTTAGTAGCACCCATCACGCTCGTCGGCCGAACCGCTTTATCGGTAGAAATAAGAACAAATTTTTCGATTTTATGATCAGTCGCCACTTGCAAAAGACATTTGGTACCAAAAATATTCACCTTTACTGACTCGTGAGGGTTTGATTCCATAAGTGGAACATGCTTATAGGCAGCTGCGTGATAGCAAATTTGCGGCCTATAATCTTGAAACAATTTTTCTAGTCGAATTTTATCTCTTACGTCTCCGATCTCTAAAACATATTTTACCAAGGGAAAATGCGATTTCAGTTTGCGCTCTAACTCATAAAGAAAAAATTCTGAAGAATCAAATAAGACTAAAGTAATCTGATCAATATTTGCGAGCTGAAATACGAGTTCGCTTCCTATCGATCCACCGGCGCCAGTAACTAAGACAGTTTTCTTTTTAAGCGTAGGATTTAAGAGATCCAAATTTAACCGTACAGGTTCTCTTCCTAGTAAATCGTTGACATCGAGTGGCCGCAATTGAGAGAGAGATATTTTCCCACTCACAATATCTTTAAAGCTTGGAATGGTTACTAATTCTATTTTAGGATTATTTACATCTTTGACAATTTTTCTAATTTGAATGGAACTCAAAGAAGGAATCGCAATAATTATTTTTTCAATATGATGAGCTTTTATCTGCTCACCAATTTGATCTAAATTTCCTAATACTTTGTGACCTAGTAACGTTCTTCCTATCTTGCCCACAGAGTCATCTAGTAATCCTATGATGTGAAAGTCGTAATCCGTATTTTCATATTCACGTAGTAGTTTCTCTGCTGCACTCCCTGCCCCTACCACAAGTGTACTTTTGCCAATTTTGTTGTGTCGCTTTTCTCTTTTAAAAAATCTGTACGCTAATCTTCCCCCACCCATTAAATATACGGTCAACATGAGATCAATTAAGAATACAGACCTAGGTATATTATCCATTCTGTTAGAAAAAAACATAAAGCAAACAATAAGAATTTCTGCGAGAACTGCACCTTTCACGATTGCTCTTAAATCTGGAATGCTTGCAAATTTCCACAAACCTCGTGAAACTTTAAAAATAGAAAAACTTAAGATCTTAAAGAAAGCGGAAGCTATAAATAATAATTTGAATTGTGAAAAAATGAGAAGACTAGTTTGAATATTAAAATCATTAAATCTTATCAATAAAGCTAGCGGGACGGAGCAGGCACAAATGATCAAATCAAAAACATTTGCGACAAACAACTTGTGATTCTTAATTTTTTCAATCATAAAAAACAACCTTTTAAAATCTTACACTACTTGGTAAATTGACTATCTGATTAAAATATTTCGTCGCATAGGTAATATTCGTTTTCGGAAGCGACGAATACATCGGCAGATCTGTCATCAAAATCCATATAGGCCGAGTTCTTATTCCAGCTTTATTCGTTTCAATTAAAAAAGAATCTCTTGCTTCTTTGCTTTGAAATTCAATCGCATTGAGCCAATAATTTGAGATTCTGCCTTCCGATTCATCCATAAACTTTATATTTTTATCTTGAAAAAAATTTTTATATTCTAATGCCGTTGCTCTCTTTGATCTTATTTTTTCGTCAATGGATTCCATTTGTGCCATTCCTAGGGCCGCATTAATATTTGGCATTCGATAATTGTAACCGATTTCATCATGAAAAAAATCCCATTCGTGCTGAACTTTAGCTGTCGTTGAGAGATGCTTTGCGCGAATAAATAGTTCTTCATCGTCGGTTACTATCATTCCTCCACCGCCACTTGTCACAATTTTATTTCCATTGAAGCTAAAAATACTGAGTTTACCCATGGTTCCGGTGTGCCGACCTTTTGAAAAAAAACTTCCCAGCGATTCTGCGGCATCTTCGATGATGGGAATATGAAACTTGTGACAAATTTCTGCAATTTTCTCCATCTGAACAGGATGTCCAAAGACGTGCATGGGAACACAGGCCGAAATTTTTTTTCGACTAACTTTATTTATCGCGATCTTTTCTTTCAAGATAACATTTTCATCTAAAAATTTTAATAGGGCGTCTGGACACATGCCGAGATTACTCGGAGAACTATCCACGAACACCGGAGTGGCCCCTGTATAGGAAATCGCGTTGGCAGTGGCCACAAAACTTAAGGCTTGAGTTAAAACTTCAGAATCCGAATTTACATGAAGTAATTTTAAGGCAAGATGTAAGGCAGAAGTTCCATTTACGGTCGCAACAGCATACTTAGTACCAATATAATCACTCATCATTTTTTCAAATTTTGGGACGTAAGACCCAACTGAAGAAACAAAGGTGGAATCAATACAATCATTTAAATATTTTTTTTCGTTTCCATTGAAAACGGGAGCATGAAGCGGAATCGTAGACTGATTCGGATAAAGAAATTTTATAAATTCGATAATATCTTTAAACATGGTACTGATCATTTTTGTATTTCTTTAAATTGTTTGGATCCAAAAACCAATGAATAGTTTCTTCTAAGCCCTTTCCAAAAGTAAATTCTGATTGGAATCCAGTAAATTTTTTAAGAAGATCATTATTGCAAAGAAGACGTTGCACCTCAGAACCGGGAGGGCGGATCCTTATAGAGTCTCTCTCTATTTCAACATTTTCTATTTTCATAATTTTTATAATTTGATGGTAGATATCCAAAATGGAATGCTCTACGCCTGTTCCAATATTGATGACTTGCCCAATTGTTTGATCAGAGATCGCGATGGCAAGCATCGCCCTGCATGTATCAAGAACGTAATTAAAATCTCTCGTCGTCGTAACATCTCCTAATTGAATTTTTTTTCGCCCCGATGCTAGTTGAGAGATCATAGTGGGGATGACGGCGCGTGCGGATTGTCTGGGCCCAAACGTATTAAAGGGACGTGCGATCGAAAGGGGTAATTCAAAGGAATGGAAAAAACTCATAGCGATGGAATCGGATCCAATTTTAGACGCACTATACGGGGATTGAGGTTGCAGAGGATGTTTTTCATCGATGGGAACATAAAGAGCAGTTCCATAGACTTCACTAGTTGAGGTATGCATCACCCGCTTAACTTTATTTTTCAGAGCGGCCTGGCAAATATTTAGGGTACCATTTACGTTTGTTTCAATATAGCTTTGCGGAGCTTTGTAAGAATAAGGTATGCCAATGAGAGCCGCCAAATGAAATATAATTTCTATTTCCTTGGTTATTTCATCACACAAAAAAGGGTCACGAACATCACCTGAAATAATTTCTAGATTGGGAAGGTGAGATAGTCCTTCAAGCCATCCCCAATAATTAAAAGAATTATAGCAAGTGAGAGCACGGACTTTATAACCTTTAGCGATGAGATGCTCAACCAAGTGAGAACCAATAAATCCATCTGCACCAGTAACTAATACATGTTTCATAAATCACTCAATTTTGAAAAATTATCTTTCTGGGACTTTTTTTGTTCTATAAGTTAAAAATATAAAAGGCAGCACACCTAGCAAATCAAATATATAGTTGAATGCAAAGTAAATTGAAAAAACGTCTGAACCATTTTGAATTCCTACTAAACTTAAAACTTGAAAGAAGGCCAGATGACCCAGGCCAAGGCCAGAAAAAGAAATGGGCAAGGTCATTAAAAAAATTCCGATAGGAATGACAGACATAAGTTCAAAAGGCCCGCCCAGGAAACCTGGATTGATGGAATAAATAATAAGAATAAAGGCCACCGTATTTAATATTTGAATAAAGATGCTACAAATGGCTATGCCAAAGAGATCTTTCTTGTTTCGAGAAAGTCTTAAAAAGTAGTCCTTGAAATTATCAAGTCTCCGGTGAAAGAAAATGGAACTATTGAGACTATATAATTTTTTAAATTTCCCGCCGAAGAGTACAAAAAATTTTTCTTTAAATATCACAAACAAAATTACAAAAAAGAGAACCGCAGAAAGAATATAAAAGAAACTAAAAAGCCTGGCAGAATTTTGCGAAAAAATAATAATGTATAGGCCGAAAAAAACGGAAATGGTGGCCAGACTAATAACAGAAAATATTTTTGAAAAAACAGAGGTGTAAATACTATTATCTTTATTGATTGCCGGGTCTACCGTCATTAAATGTCTAATTCGGTAAAGCTCAGCAAAAACTGAGCTGGGCGTAACGCAATTTAAAAAACTTGATGCCCAGGAAATCGCCAACATTTTTCTCATCGAAAAATGTTTCGAAGATTTGACCTGCATCAACAGCGAAATTCTTTTCGAAGATAAGAGCAATTGCAGAAAAGCAAAAAGAAAAAAATAAAATGCTACCTTGGGATTGTTAAGGCCTATTTTGATATTTTCTAAGTCGTATTTTTCAGTCATGACAATCCATGCCACCACCGAAAGACTAAAAATAAACTTTAAAATATAAAATTGCTTTGAGTTAATAATGGATTTCAATTGAAAATTTCCTCTACTAAAAGCAGCACTTAAAAATGAAGAAATTCACTTTCAAGGATCGATATTAACTTAGTTCTTTCAAACTCTTGTTGATAGCAATTAAGTGCATTTTTTCCAAATTCCTTAAGACGTTCTGGTGAAAGCTTTGACATGGCCAAGATAACCTCGGCCAATTTTTCTGGATGAGAGGCAGGACAGCTCATTCCAGCATCCCAATCATTGACAATTTTTGCACCTTCTCCATTGAGAGACGCCAGCACTGCTTTCCCACTTGCTAGATAGGACTGTAACTTGCAAGGAATCGTAACTGAAAATAGATCATCATTAGTTAAACTTACTAATAAAACTTCTGCATTGTTATAGTAGTAGGGCATGCTGTCCACGGGCTTTCTGCCCATAAAATGAAAATGATTACTCAAATTTAATTTTGCCACTTCTGATTCTGCCCATGATTTCATGACTCCATCACCTAAAATGACAAAATGAATATGATGATGTTGTTGATTTCTTAAAATTTCAGCTGATTTAATGATCGTTTCAAAGTCTTGAGCAGAGCCGATATTGCCCGCAAACATCACTCTAAAACCACTTTGGGGCAATTGGGGGTCAAAGAATTTTTTGTTTTGTTTGTACTGGGATTCTGAGCTTTCTTCAATATCACTAAAACATGGCTCGGCCCACTGGGGCCAATAACTAATTTTAGAAAGTGGGTATCCCATTTTGGTAATTCTAGGAATAAAGCCTTTTGAGGTGACTAAAATTTTATCGGTATTTTGATAAATCCATTTCACCAAGCTACTCACGGCCTGCAATATTTTTTTGTTGGAGACAGCTTTGGTAGCAATCAAGCTTTCTGGCCATAAATCTGTAACCCACATCACCATGGGTATTTTTTTCAATCGTTTTAAAAAGATAGCAGGGATAGCTGACGTAATGGGTGACAATTGATAGACAAAAATTTTATCGAATTTCCCTCTCACTAAAAAAGGGGCCATCAAAGTTGCATTAATAAAAAATGACAAGTAGTTTAAAACGAGTTTAATGCTTTTATTTTTCCCTCGGGGGATTAAGGGAATGCGAATGACTTTAACTTTTCCGTAATATTCAGTCTTAGGAAAAAATCCAGAGTATCCTTGATATAAACTGCCTTCTGGGTAATTGGGAAATCCAGTAAGGACCGTAATCTCGTGACCACGATTTGCTAACTCTTCACTCAAATCATTGATCTTGAAAGGTTCCGGCCAATAATATTGGGTGACGATTAGGATTTTCATGAAATTTATTTATCTTTTTTTCTCCAGACAACTCTGTTTATATAATCCGTATAACTTTGAATGACTTTCACCACTTGATCGGAAACTTTTTCGGATTGATAGTCTTGAACATCCAACGGGATATAATTGATAAATTGGTTAACTGCAATATCGATGGAATCAATCACTCTTTCTGGTGTCAGCCCAGACATGATAACTGTTCCCACATCCATTCCCTCGGGTCGCTCGTGGGCCTGTCTGATCATGATCGCTGGAAATTTTACAATGGAAGCCTCTTCAGTAATGGTACCGCTATCGGAAATGACACAGTAAGCGTCTTTTTGAAGTTTATTATAATCTAAAAATCCCATCGGTTTCATAAATTCGATATTTTTATGAAACTTTTTCTCGCCCAATAATTCAAGCTTCTTTTTAGTTCTTGGGTGCGTGGAGACGATGATTTTTTTAGAATATTTTTCTGCTACGGCATTGAGAGAATTGAGCAAATTCATAAAATTGACTTCATAGTCAATATTTTCCTCTCGGTGAGCACTGACAATAAAGTAGTCTTTAGCTTTTAGATTTAATGTATCCAATATCTTACTTTTGTCGATCATCGGCCCGTAATGTTTTAAAACCTCTTTCATTGGACTTCCAGATTTTATAATTAATTCTGGTCTAACGCCCTCAGAGATGAGGTATCTTCTGGAATGTTCCGAATGCACAAAATTTATGTCAGATAAGTGATCAACAATTTTACGATTAATTTCTTCTGGAACTCTTTGATCAAAGCATCTATTTCCCGCTTCCATGTGAAAGATGGGTATTTGTAATTTTTTAGCGGAAATAACGGCGAGACAGCTATTAGTGTCACCATAAAGAAGTAGTGCATCAGGCCTTTCTTTTTGCATTAACTCATCAGATTTTGCAATGACCTGGGCAATGGTTTGAGAAGCAGACTCACGGGCGGCCTCTAAAAAAAAATTAGGAGACCTTACACCCAATTCATTAAAGAATACTTCGTTTAACTCGTAGTCGTAATTTTGACCAGTGTGAACTAATACGTGGTTAAAATATTTATCTAAAAGAAAAATAATTCTACTGAGCTTTATAATCTCAGGCCTCGTTCCAACAATTGTCATCACTTTTAAAGACATGCTATCAAACCTCTAAAATTATCGTAAAAATTCACCATCAGTTACAATATTTTGACCGATCAAAAGATTATTTTCTTTTAAATATTCCCAAGTTTTTTCTGGTCCCATTAAATCTGTTCCTGAAGAATACTCAGAAGTTAATGGGCCGACCTTAAATTCTTTAACGAGTTCAGGCAACATCGGTCGAATAGAATAAAATTCTCCGGTCTCATAGGCACGGGGGGCCTCTTCATCAGAAATCATTACTTCATCCGTTTTTTCACCTGGTCTAATTCCTGTATATGCAATCTCGATTTTTCGGTTTTCAATTAAAGCTTTAGCCAACGTTACCATATTGGCCGCTGGTACTCGTGGAATAAAAGTTTCACCAGGTAGCGCACGATCAATGGCGTGAAAGATCGTATCTACGGCACGATTTAAAGGAAGCAAAAAGCGAGTCATTTCGGCAGTAGTAATGGTGAGCGGGCCACCGTTTTTAATTTGTTCATGAAATAGAGGGATGACTGACCCACGCGATGCCAAAACATTTCCATACCGAACACAAATAAATCTCGTTTCAGGACATGAAATATTGGCAGAAATAAATACTTTTTCCTGGATTGCCTTGGTCATTCCCATAACGTTGACTGGCTTACAGGCCTTGTCCGTTGAGACACCGACTACTGTTTGAATCTTAAAATTATGCTCCCTGATGGCGCGCACGATATTTTCTGCCCCTTCGATATTTGTTCTCACAGCTTCGTAGGGAAAATATTCACAAGAAGGAACTTGCTTTAAAGCAGCAGCGTTAACCACAATATCAGCATTTTTTAAAAGCGATACCACAGATCCGTAGTCTCTTATATCGCCAATTCTAAATTCCAAAACATTTAAAAAATTCTTGTAGATGAGTTCATCCGTAGAACTTTTTTTATTTAAAAATTCCAATCGCATGAAGTGTTGCTTGGCCTCATCTCTGGAAAATATAATTACCTTTTTGGGTGAGCCATTTTTGCCTTCAAGAATTCTTCTCGTAAGGACTTTACCAAGTGATCCGGTCCCGCCGGTAATAACAACTACTTTTCCTTCAAATAATTTCACAGGTAAAATTCCTTATGTTTGTAAAGTTTTGAACTTATAAATTGCTCATGCATCGTCTTTATCATCGATTCCCAATCTCGCGGTAGAAAATTTAATTTTTCTCGCAGTAATGTGGAATCTAAAGATCGGTTGATCACTAAATCATTGCTTTCGTTGATCTGAATTTTCTTTCCGTAAATCCTTGCAATTAAACCCAATAAATCAAACTTGTTAATGGGATTACTAGAAAGTTGATATAAACCTGAAATTTCTCCTGACACGAAAGCTGGAAGTATTTTTTGACTAAGAATTGAGGCAATTTCCACAGTCGGAAATCCGGTATAGATGGCCTGTTTATACCCTTTACATTCAATTTTCTGACTTAAAAACCAGTCTACAAGGCTGACATTAGAATTTAATTCATGTCCTATAAAGGATGTTCGAATGGTTAAACAATTCTCACCTGAAATTTCGCCTAAATACTTTGAAAGGCCATATAAATCTCTTGCGTCAGCAATGTCGTCTTCTTTGTAATTTCCCTTAACTCCAAGGAACACGCAATCAGTACTAAAATGAACTAGCTTAACATTATGTCTCTGGCAGGACTGCGCCATGAGCTGGGGAAGTAGGGAATTGATAGCAATAGAATTGATTTTATTTTTGGGAGAGCCAATTTGTTTAATAATTCCAATACAATTCAAAGCGACATCTGGTTTAAATTCACTTAACAACTGTTCAAATTTTTCCTCATCATGCTTTACAAAGGAAACGGTAATGCCGGTAATAAGCTCCGGATGCCAAGGATTAGATCGAACGGTGCCACGAACTTCATGTGTTTTGCTTAGCTCGGTGTATAAAACGTGTCCAAGCATGCCACTTGCGCCAATTATAAGAATTTTCATAGTAGATGATTATACTTTTCTGCCAACAAAATATCAAAGTAAAGTTTTAAGGCGATACTTAATGGACATGACAAAGAAAAGAAACTACTAATACTTTGCTTATTATAAAAAAATCAACCAAAATTAATCCTGGACACCCACCCTAACCAAGTTGAGCAAATTTAATGATTCTCTATGCATCCAATATAAGTACAGGAGGCGGAAAAATTCTGTTAGATGAAGTCATCAGCTCATCTTACTTTGGAAAACTTGAAGTCATTTACTTAGATACTAGGTATTCACCACCTACAAACGCGACCTTGAGCAACACGAAAATAGTGTACGTAAAACCGAAGCTAATTCACAGAATTTGGTCTCAAATAATGCTTTACCAGTCCTCAAGAGAAAATCCCAACTCCACGGTGGTCTGCTTTGGAAATCTTCCCCCTCTTTTTAAACTAAGTTCAAAAACAATCGTCTACCTTCAAAACGCTTTTATTTTGCCAGGAATTGCTTCACCTAAAGATAATATCAAGACTTTTTCAAGAATATTGTTTGAAAAGTTGTGGTTCAAAATTTTTATTCATAATGCAACAGAGATATGGGTTCAAACTAAGTGGATGAAAAATGTTTTAGAAGAGAACATCATAAAACCAGTATTACTAAAACCAATCATCCCTTTGATTAAGTATAAAAATATTCCTCTTACCGAGAGTGGTGAACTCAAAAAATCTATCGACTTCATATCCATCACTGGTGCTTATAGACACAAAAATCTCATACAACTACTTGAAGCCATCCTAGAATCAAATATTGTTGACAAAAAATTTGTGATTGTGACTGATTTTGTGAATTGCAAAATAAACAACATGGCCAAAGAAATAAGAAAAAGAAACATCCAACTAGATCTGAGAATCCATGTTGAAAGAAATGAAATTTATAAATTGCTTTCACATAGCAAGTGCATGATCATTACGAGTTCCATAGAATCATTTTGCTTGCCGCTTCATGAATCCATGCACTTTAATTTGGACTTAATCGCGCCTCATTTACCTTTTATTTTAGAGTACAAGACCCCTGACATAACCATCGATCCCCTATCCAAGGAATCAATTAAAGTTGCATTAATTCAGTATATTGAACCGCAAAAGAAATTGCATTCAGAAGATAGGAAATTGAAAAATGGAATCACCCGCTAGTTAAATTTTCTGGATTTATTGCCTTTCTTGTCATGAAGATTTTTCTTAACCCACAATGCGCTGTGAGGATCTTTAACTACTATTTGATTTTCTGGACAACTATCTTTGGTATAATAATAAAGAATAATCGATTTCCTAAAATCTCCCTCAGGAAAATTCACAATTTCTGGCACCCCATGAAAACTCAGATCGTGAGAATTAAAAATAACTAACCGATTAAAAATGGGCCCAATTTTTTTAATACAGTTCAAACCCGTCGTATCATAAATACAAAATTCCCCTTTCCAATGACTTTCCCAATTTTTATTTAAAAACAAAATGGCATTCATTCTTCGATTCAAACCTGTGGCATCATGATAGTTTCCATCAACGTGTACATCTAAAATTCCGCCTGGCATCATTGCGTTCAGTCCACCGCCAGTGAAATAAGGGTCTGGAATAAGTTTTTTAATTCCCATTCGCTCGGACATCGCCTCAAGAAAAATAGAGGAGTTCAAAATTCGCACCACTTCCAGCGAACCCTCGGGAATATCAAACTCTGACTTCCAAGTCGTTCTCAATTTAATTTCAATATCGATGTCATTATTTTTTTCCCAAATTTGACTATCAATAGACGTAAAATTTTCCAGTGCCTTATGGGCAACTTCTTCAGGAAAAAAATTATCGATCACAATATGTTTATAAGGTTCATTGAAAAATTGCTGATCGGTTTTTGCTTGAATGATTTTTTCAGCACTTTGCAAAGCAATCTCTTTCAATTCTTTTTGTGAAAAAAATTTCATGATTCATCGGGACGGAACCCGGCGAATCGTACC